>NZ_CDRJTB010000007.1:0-145007 GCF_976954365.1 Paenibacillus sp. Marseille-Q9583 | reverse complement strand
TAAATATGTCTTACATATAATAGTATGAATCCATAGAAAGTTTATACTCCTTTACCGACTTGCAGAGCTGTGCAAGTATTAATACGATCTAAATTGGAAATATTTGGACTTATAAGCATCCCTATAAGTTAGCCAGGGAGCCATAGGATGGTGTTAACTCATGAGTAAAAATGTTATAAATACAGAATTAATGTTAGAGGTCTATGAAGGTAAAGACCTGGGCTTGACGTACTCGGTGGAGTACAGTGTATTTAAAGTTTGGGCACCTACTGCTTTTGCTGTATCTCTAGTTTTGTACGAAACAGATGGAAATCAACGTAACATTGAAATTGATCCGAGCTCTACAGATAGTGGGCGTATTATATATATGCAGCGTCAGAACGGCGGAGTCTGGCAGACTAAGTTATCAGGTGATTTAAAAGGGAAATATTATATGTACCGTGCTGTATTTGCTGATGGAAATGTGACGGAAGCAGTAGATCCTTATGCAATAGCCGTATCGGCAAATGGTTTAAGAACAGCAATCGTTGATTTGCGCAGGACCGATCCTGAGCAATGGGAGAAGGACGTTGCTCCTCCATTGCAGCATCCTGCAGATGCGGTTATTTACGAACTGCATGTGCGTGACTTCTCCTCACATGAGAGCTCTGCCATGTACTATAAGGGCAAATTCAAAGCATTTACCGAATTTGGCTTAAGAGATTCGGAAGGAAATGCAATAGGAATTGATCATCTGGTTGAATTGGGTATCACCCATGTACATCTGATGCCCGTGTTTGATTTCCAGACCGTAGATGAGTTAAGTGTAATAAAGCGTGGTTCGTCCATTGAACATACCGACTACAATTGGGGATATGATCCTCAGCACTATAATGTACCGGAAGGATCATATAGCACTGATCCTACCGATCCAGGTCTACGAATCCGGGAATTTAAAGAAATGGTTCAGGCTTTGCATAGTCGTGGGATTTCAGTGATTATGGATGTGGTTTACAACCACACGTACGCTGTGGAGAAGGGCCCCTTCGAGCCGCTTGTCCCAGATTACTTCTATCGCCGTGATTTCTTGGGACGTTTATCTAATGGCTCGGGAGTTGGTAACGAGCTGGCTACAGAGCGTCCGATGGTACGCAAATATATTAAGGATTCGTTGTCCTACTGGGCTACGGAGTATCATATTGATGGCTTCAGATTTGATCTTATGGGTCTGATGGATAGTGTGACCATGCGTGAAATAACGGAAGAACTTCGACTTGAGGTGAATCCTAATCTGCTGTTATATGGCGAACCTTGGACAGGTGGAGATTCTCCACTGGCAACAAAGACGCTAAAAGGTGTTCAGCGGGGGAAAGGATATGCTGTCTTCAATGATAACTTTCGTTCGGCGATCAAAGGTGATAGTGATGGATGGGGACGGGGCTTTATTACAGGGGAATACGGCAAAGAAGGGGCTATTGCAGCCGGAATCAAAGGAGCCATCCACGAATTTACAGACTCCCCAGTGGAATCGGTGAACTATGTAACGGCCCATGACAATTTGAATTTATGGGATAAGGTGCTTACCGTTCAAGGGGGATTTCAGGATGCCGTTTCACGGGCTAATCCTTATGTGAATGTAGATCAGGAGAATATTCTCAGCAATGAGACCGTGCGCCGATCCCTACTTGCAAATGGAATCATCCTGACCTCGCAAGGGATTCCATTCCTGCATGCCGGTGATGAGCTACTGCGCAGTAAATTTGGAGATCATAATAGCTACCGTAGCGGTGATACGATTAACGCGATCCGCTGGAACATGAAGAGTATGTTTAAGCCTGTATTTCAATATTATAAAGGCTTGATCGAACTGCGGCGTACACATCCGGCATTTCGTCTACATGGTCGGCAAGAAATTGAGCGTTCGCTGGAATTTCTGCGCTGTGATGGGGGGATTGTGTCGTACCTGCTTAGAAATCATGCAGGAGGCGACCTCTGGAACAATATAACAGTCATCTTTAATGCCAATAATGATCGAGTAAAGCTATCTCTTCCTGAAGCTAATAACGGTTGGAACGTGGTGGTGGATCATACCCGAGCGGGGACAGAAGCATTCCGAAAGGTTGCAGGTAGCGAGGTGGAAATTGAAGGCTTGTCGATGATGGTGCTCTATGATGAATGTGGTGAGCCAGCACCGCGGTCCAAAATTATCGAAGTACACTATGAGCGGCCAGATGGGAAATATCAAGGCTGGAATCTTTGGGTTTGGGATACAGGAATTCAGGATGGACAATGCGACTTTCGGTATATGGAGGATGGGCGTGCAGTTGCACGAATTGAGGTGTTGCCAGATACAGATTCTATCGGGTATATATTACGACTTAATGACTGGGAAGAGAAGGATGGGGATGGCGATCGCTTCATAGATTGTTCCAAGGATGACGAGCTGATCAAGGTCATGGTTATAGATCGTGATCAGGAGAATGATGGGATCTCAGATGATCATTTGCAGTTAACCAGTTAAAAAATAAAAAAGAGCTGTTCAGGGTTAGTTGTACCCCTGAACAGCTCTTTTTGTTGATCTTATGCTTTTCCGATGATCTGGTTGGATAAACCTATATCTAAAAGCTCGTAGTAGAGATTAGCTTCATTCCCTCCATGGTCTTTGGAAAGGTACATCGCTAGATCTGCGGCACGCAGAAGTTCATTAATACTGCTTCCATGCTCAGGAAATAGGGCTACACCAATACTTGCGGAGGTGTGGAAGCTAGATCCATTGTCAATAGACCAAGATTTGTTGAATAACTTAAGCAACCGTTGTAGCATTTCATCTAACATTTCTGGAGAAGTAAATCGGTGCAGTACCACCGCGAATTCATCACCGCCAATCCGGAACGCCTGGCCTACACCTTTAACCGTTTGCAAAAGCTCTCGAGAGAGCAGTTGGAGAAATTCGTCTCCAGCCAGATGTCCTAAGGTATCGTTTAACTGCTTGAATCTGTCACAATCCAGCAATGCGAGTGCAATATTCTTTCTCCGTTCCTCGGGTTGGTTGATGAGATTCTCCATGTACATTTTGAAATGAGCACGGTTGGGAATCGCGGTTAAATGATCATAGAAGGCTAGCTTATGTAATCGTTCTTCGTATTGCTTCCGTTGTGTAATTTCACGGGACACTAACATAAATTGTGCTGGGAAATTATTGCTTCCCCGAACAGGCGACACCTTCGTTTCCAGCCATACCCATTGCCCTTCAGCTCCACGCATTCGTAGCTCTGAGATACGAGGGGTTCCTTGAACGACACTCTTTAGTTTAGCCCAAGCAATTTCCGGTTCACGAATGTAGTTGGAGAGTGGGTCACCTTTTTTAGGAACATAGCCGAGAATACTTGAATGTGAAGGGGAGCTATATAGTATCAACCCGTTAGGATCAGTCAAAATAATAAAGTCAGACATGGTTTCGCCGATTAGCTGATAGAGTGTTTGTTCCTCCAGCATTTCATTTTTGAGCCAAATGATTTTGCGACCCAGATAAATAATAACTAGAAGCAGAATAAAGAAGACCAATGAGTATAGCGCAAAGAGTGCACTCTTTTTATCTTGGAACCCATCTGTTACTTGTAAAGCGTAGGTGTCTATCAGGTCTTCTGATTGATCTAGATGAGTTCTGACTTCATTTAACTGCATGTTCAGACTTACAGGATGATATGAAGCAGGATCCCATCCGATCTGCATCCGTTCAGCAATCAATGTACTTCCTGTGCTCTTCCAAAGGATTAGGGATGTTTCGAAGGCATGGAGCTCGTTCTCTAATTCAGTAAGTATATTTGCCTGCTTCAAATCACTGTAAGGTTTGTTGATAGATTTGATGTCTGAACTTGCTAGGCCTACCCGTTCTTGTGCTTGTTGATTATTGTCCTTAAATTCCTGAATGAACTGATCACGTTCAGCGTCAGTGAGGTTCGAGCTCATGGAGGAGTGGAGAGCGATTGCGGCTTGATACAGATCACGATCAGCACTCAGTATGAGCTCAGAGTTCTCAAATACATCTTCATATAAAGAATCTGACATTCTGTTAATGGTGTGATTTAGATAGAGTAAAGAAGCTACACTAATCCCAACCAGTAGAATGGAGATCGCAGCAAAAATAAAGATTAGTTTGCGTGTTACTTTGATATCGAAAAATCCAGCCACGGTCATCTTCTCCCCGCATAAGATGTTTAACAAATCTTATTGCTGCTAACCTATAACCTGCGGAACTTCCATATTGTGGCAGGCGTGTTTTATTTTCAGGCAAAGATGTTGAGAGTGATTATGTAAAAAAAGAGGTGTTGTAACATAGTGGGAAATGAGGCATGGGAAAGATAAATTGTGTGTGAATCGCAGTTTGTAGTACAACAAGTATATAGGACGTCCTACTTATAGAGCAATCGCTTCCTCAAATAAATATCAATAATAAAAATTTAAATGATTTTGGTATGGGCCTATTGCCTTATCTATATTCAAATCCATAAATCCTATTACCCAACGCTTTCGTAAATGATACCCAGCTAAGCCCCAAAATTATGCGTTCTGTTATGTTAAAAAAGCTGCCTAGTCATAATAATGACTGTAGCAGCTGACTTGAAGTTACTATTCGTTACGTAGTGCATGAATGGGGCGAAGCCGTGCGGCTTTGTTCGCAGGCATCATTCCGAAAATCACGCCGATAAGCAAGGAGAAAACAAAAGATATCAGTACCATATCCCAAGCAATGGATACTGTAAGTGAAGTGTACTTTCCTAGTAACCAACTACCTGCGGCTCCAATGCCAACACCGACCACCCCACCCAATCCGCTAAGCACAATGGATTCGATCATGAATTGAGAGAGAATATCGAGTTTTTTGGCGCCGATTGCTTTGCGGATACCAATTTCTCTTGTTCTTTCATTGACGGATACGATCATGATATTCATAATGCCGATCCCCCCGACAAACAGTGAAATGCCGGCAATTCCCGCAAGTGCCATTGAAAGCGTAGCTGTCGTAGAATTTACAGTTTCCAGCATCTCTTGAGAGTCAAATACATTAAAAGCATTATCCGCATAATTAAATTTAGCATCCAGTGTACTCTCTAGTTTATCTTTTACGGTAGCTACAGTGTTTGCTGAAGTCGTCGCAATTGTGATGGAACGTACGCCTTTGCTTTTTAACTGACGTTCTGCAGTAGCTATAGGGATCAATAAGATATCATCGTTGGAACCACTTAGACTAGAGCCTTTCGCTTCCAAAAGACCGACAATTTTATAGCTGATCCCGTTTAGCTGTACCTTTTGGCCTACAGGATCATCTGTACCGAATAAATCCTCAGCCGTACCTGTGCCGATTAGCGCTACCTTCTGCCGGTACTCCGTATCAATATCAAGCAGGAAACGTCCTGACTGTACATGGAAATCCTTAACGTCCTCATAAGAAGGTGTAATGCCCTCAACAGTAACGCTGACATTCTCAGTATTATGCTTGGCTGTAACGTTGCCACTGATCACAGGAGCTACATTTTCTATCCCCTCTATATCTCCAAGTGCCAAAGCTTCTTCATAGGTGAGGGAGGTGGTAGCCCCACGGCCAGTGATGTTTACCATCAGTTGATTTGTTCCGAGTCCATTAAGCTGCTCCGTAATCTGAGAAGTAGTTCCCTGCCCCACAGAAACGAGGATGATAACGGATGATACACCAATAATAATACCCAGCATCGTTAAAAAAGCTCTTACTTTACTGCTGTAAATACTTTTTAGAGCCATCCGCATACTTTGAAATAATTTCACCTCTAATGCCTCCGATCTTCTACGAGGTTGCCATCCTGAATACGAATGATCCGCTTCGCTTGCTTTGCAATTTCGAGGTCATGTGTGATTAGGATGATTGTGTGACCCTGCTCATTTAATTCTCGTATCATCTGCATGACCTCTTGTCCAGTTCGCGTATCAAGCGCCCCGGTAGGTTCATCTGCAAGTAGAATCGAGGGAGATCCAGCCATGGCTCGCGCAATCGCTACACGCTGTTGCTGTCCTCCTGAAAGCTCAGAAGGTCGGTGATGCATTCTCTTCTCCAAACCAACTTTAAGGAGTGCTTGCTGCGCTGTTTCTCTACGTTCTCGATGTGAGAGGCCGCGGTATATTAGCGGAAGCTCCACATTCTCGACAGCAGACAACTTGGGGAGGAGATTGAAGTTTTGAAAGATAAAGCCGATCTTCTCATTCCGGATAACTGCCAGCTTGTTGTCGGATAACTTGCGAACCTCTTGTCCGTCTAGAAGATAGCTTCCCTCATCCGATACATCCAGACATCCGAGCATGTTCATTAGTGTTGATTTACCAGAACCGGAAGGACCTATAATCGCGACGAACTCTCCGAAGTCGATTGTAAAGGAAAGATTTTTTAGAACTGTCATAGTTTCTCCGGCCATAGTATAGCCATGGGTCATATTCTGGACTTGGATCAGTGGCGTTAAAGCACTCATCTACTGCCACCTCCGCCACCACCAGGTGCTCCACCCGTGCCACCAGCACCACCTCCACTGAAGCCACCACCGCCACTAAAGCCGCCACCGCCGAAACCGGCGCCACCCATACCTCCCATGCCACCTTGCATTTGCATCTCAGTACTAGTTGTACCTGTTTTGGTAGAGATGACAGTAGGGATGATCACTTTGTCTCCTTTATTAAGCCCACTGACAATTTCAATACTGCTCTCATCATGGATGCCCACTTCGACGGAAACTGTTCGCTGATTACTATTTCCACGGTTTCTTGTGCCAGCTGCTCCGTTAGGCATAGTACCGCCGCGAGCATCAGGCGCTCCACTAGGCATAGCGCCATCGCGAGCATCAGGAGCCCCACTAGGCATCGGTGCTTGGCCCTCGCTAGAGGCTTTTGAGGAATCGGTTGAACCCGCTGTTAAAGGGAGAGAAACTGTGTACTTGCCATTTCTTTCTTGAACAGCTTCAATAGGCACGGTTAACACATCTTTTTTCTCAGCTGTTGTAACTGAAACTTCTGCCGACATTCCTACAAGGGCACCTTCGGAGGTGGTTAAGCCAACGGTAACATCGAAGAGGGAGACTCCGTTCGAGACGGTGCCTTCCTTGGCAATCTCAGTAACACTCCCCTTGAATTCAGTGTCGGGCAGGGCATCCAATGAAATGGTAGCAGGCATCCCTATTTTCACTGTAGGAATATCAAGCTCATCCACCTGCACTATGACGCTTAAATTAGCATAATCGGTGATATCGATGAGTTCAGAGCCATCCATCGCTTTTTCACCGCTGGCTATGTTAACCGCTGTAACAGTTCCGTCAATAGGGGCGGTTAGGGGATCTGGAGGGATCATATCTTCTTGTACAGATGCAATTTTTTCGATTTGAGAAGCGATATCCGTTTTCGCTTTTTCAATCGAACGTTTGGCACTGGCTAATTCATCCTCGGAGGCACCTGCCACGGCAAGCTTCTTATACTGCTCCTGCTTGTCTTGAAGATCCTCTTCAAGCGAGGTAAGAGAGGTTTGTTCCTGCTTGAGATTGTCGCTCAAATCATTGCCTTCGAAGGTAATTAAGGTCTGACCTTTTTTCACATTGTCGCCTTCTTTGACAAGCACCTCAGCTACGGTTCCAGCGTCCTTCGTTTTCACTTTTCCTGTTTCAGTGGCCGTGACGGAGCCTGCTCCAGATACATTTACTACGATATCGCCCTTCGTAACCGTGGCTGTATTAACGGGCACTTCAGCAGCCTGACTGCTCTTATCAGGCAAAAATGTATACACCAACAATCCGGCTGTTGCTACAGCTACTACCCCGATGGTCCAGAGCAACACTTTTTTCTTCTTCATTTCTTTCCTCCATAGATCATCAATTTTCTTTTAACTTAGGCCACCCTCGCGCACTTACTAAGTGTCGGATGGATTGTTAGCAATAGAATCGGTGTTTGAAGTGGAATTGTTGTTTGAAGTCGTTGTCACTGCCTGATAAGTGACAACATAGGTCCCAGTTCCCAGCAAATTTCGATGACCTTGGAATTCGTCGTATACATTCAATC
Source organism: Paenibacillus sp. Marseille-Q9583 (assembly GCF_976954365.1). Lineage (NCBI taxonomy): Bacteria > Bacillati > Bacillota > Bacilli > Caryophanales > Paenibacillaceae > Paenibacillus > Paenibacillus sp. Marseille-Q9583. The sequence goes on along the minus strand of NZ_CDRJTB010000007.1, from coordinate 136,961 downwards.
GGATAGCGCCGCCACCTAGAGTTTTGTAAAGATTGCTTGTGAATGTTGTGGTGTATGACTTGAAGTTCCCTAATGGTAGATCTGTGCCCAGTGTTAAAGTCTTCTCCATCGTTTGTCCGAAGGGGTCGATCAACTCTAGTACAAGCTTGTGCTCATAGGTACCCAATTCGTAAAGCGTGCTGCTCGACAGGTTGTAGGTTAGGACAGTGCTTAGCGTATCTTTTCCACCAGTGACGGTGGCGACTGCATTTGTAACGGATAGGGTATAAGGGAACAATTCTACATCCAAAAGATTACTTTTTGACTCCACCGCAACATTATTTAGTCCCAGTGACACCGTATTGATATATCCCGTTGATTTCCCACCAGGAGCCGTAAGTTTTCCTTCGGATACCCCTTCACCGACATAAAGAACAAGCTGAGAAGGATCTACTCCAAGTGGAAGCTTAGTCCAGACGGTAACCAGATTTTTTCCGTTAGGGCTCGTGGAAGTTGTAGACTGGTAGACCTCGGCTTCGTAATATTGATTGTCAGGCGTTTTGTAATAAGCTACGAGTTGAGCCTGCTCCGATTTACGTGTTTCCTCACTGTTCATTTCCAGTTCTGTGTACATGATGTTGGAGCTCGAACCCTGATAAACCGTTGTCCGGCGCTCTAACACTTCTGCTTTTTTACTTTCAAGGTCAATTTGGAAGGAACTTAGTGCTGCAACTTCCTGAACACGGCTGTCCAACTGATTTGTACTTAAAGAAAGAAAATTAATTTTGCTTTCGCCGGAGGTTTCTTGCAGCGTTATTTTTAATTGATTGAACTGGTAGGTGTAAGGAACATTGGCTACGACATAAACGTCTGCGGATTCATTTGGCCCGAGTATGGTTTGCGTGCTTTCTGTGACAACTTGGGAAGTGCTGCTAATATCACTCTCACCAGCTTTAATGACACTTGTAAATGCAGGAAGCTGCACAGAGGTCGATTTCGTGTTGCGAATATTGATTTTAGCTACAAGCTGATCTTTGTCTGCCCAAGGTAGCCGCTGGATGTTCTCAAGCTTGACAGCAAATGTGCCGTAACTGTTCTCCACCGCGTATTCTGTATCCTGCCAATTGTTAGTTTGGAGTGTGTAAGGAATCTGATAATAGGCTGTAGGAAAAATGATCTTACCCTCTACAGCGGGTTCAGTCATTTGCAGCTGTAGCGTTCCTTGAGCTATCGTTAGCGGAACTTCTGCACTGAGCTCAATTATTTTTTCTTCAAGGGGTTTGAGTGTAAGGTTTGCGAAAGCCTTCGTGTCCAACGGAAAGCTATATCCTTCAGCGGCTTTAACGGTAAACTCATAAGCAGGCAAAGTAATCGCCTTGTTGCCGCTATTTTTTACTCGGAATTGCAGCGTCCACTTCGCGGTGCCGTTGTCGGCATAGACATTGGCGCTTTTTAACTGCGTCTCGACAGTATTATTGTTGATCGTAAGCTTCTTGATGACATTGCTGGCTACGACAAAATCTGGTGTGGTAGCAGCGGGAAGGTTATAGGTGACGATGGGCAAAGCTATTTTTAATGAGGTATCTTCTCCAGCAAACTGCAGAGTCATATTGTCTGTCTTCATATAAGAGGGAATTTCCGTCATGTAGTAGATCGTCTTTTTTTCCTGTGGCTGTACTTTGTAGTTACTGCTCGCATCATCAAGCGTTAATTCAAATACAGATCCTCCTGCAGATGCGAGGTATCCCTTAAGTCCAGGATCACTTAGCACTTTGGTTCCTTGATTGGTTAAGCTCACACCTACTTTGGCGTATACCTTACCGTTATATTTGTAAATTTGCAGACTTTCCATTTTGGTTGTTACGGGCTGATTATTCAAGGTTATCTTTTTACTTTGGCCTCTAGCGACCGCTTGTGAAAAAGCCACAGGCAAGGTGAAGGTCCCCAGCTTTTTTTGATAATCAGTACTGCTGAAATCCCAACCGAATACTGAAATCTTCACTCCATTTAAAGATGTGGATTTACCGACGTTTGCGTAATAGGTTACGGATTGACTGCTTTTGGAGGGGATAGATTTGATGGTTGCACTGCTGGTTACTGGGCTTCCTTGGATAACGGTTCCTCCGGCAGTAGTTACTTTAGAGAAATAGTCCACAAGATTGATGCTGCTTCCGCTCCCATTGTTATAGCTGAGGGTGTATGTAAGAATATTGCCCCCATCCTGAGTCAAAAAGCCAACATCGGTCAGCTTCACACTAAAGTTACTCTTTAAAGCTATCGAGCCGAGTTTATCCAGAGTGGATACAGTGGTGGCAGTTGCTGTTTTGGTGGATGAAGTAGTAGTTGATGCCGCGTATGCTCCATACGCTGAAGCTTGACTCAGAACTGCTGCGCTAAGTATGATCACAGCTACTTTTGTTCTTCGTGCATGCATGTAATTCCCTCCCGGTATGAAAGTCCTTGTATTTTGAAGGTGATTTATGATTGAGTACAACCATGCCTTCTTAATAATGGAAATTATCAAGCTCCGCTGAACGTTAGCTGAAAAAAAGTCCCCTAAATGGCTCTGAACCTTAAAGCCAGCTTAAAGCCAGATAAAAATTGCCCTAATTATGCTTGAACTTGTCAAAACGACAGATTTTGCATATAATAAAAAGACATATCTCTTGTATAAAAGAGATACCTGACAATTAGATTGAATTGTGAAATGCAGTGATGGAGAAGAGTACACAGTGCCTGACTTACAGGGAGGAGACGCCGGTGATTGAGAGCGTTTCTAGGATACAGAGCTGTCGAAGTTCACTCCGGAGCAGTTCCTTGAATTCCTTAAGATTGCCTTGTAAGGAAGCGTAGGGGAAACCGGTCACAGACCGTTATTTCTGTATAAAGTGAGATAGGTATCTGTCCAGCCAAAAGAGGGAATGAAGCTCTTAAGGGGAACAGATCAGCTTGTCTAACAAGGGTGGTACCACGGTCTTTTCGTCCCTTACCGGGAGGAAAGGCCTTTTTTTGTTGAATTATAAGAAAGTATAAGCTTCACGCTATACTTTTTCCTTATAATTCTCGCATAAACGCATACCGTCCTTAAAGGACGCCGAAGGCGTTTTAGCTTGAACTAGACAATGATTGAAGGGGGCTGTACACGGCCATGAAAGAGAAGTTGGAAGCATTGAAGGTTGAGGCGCTGGCTAAGTTGCAGGAGGTTATGGATCCACAGGTTTTGAATGACCTAAGAGTGAAATATCTCGGTAAAAAAGGCGAGCTTACAGAAGTTCTACGTGGTATGGGAGGACTTAGTGCTGAGGAGCGTCCGGTTATCGGGCAAGTAGCGAATCAGGTGCGTAGTGCCATTGAGGAGATTATTGGAGCGAAGCAAGAGGCTTTTCAACAGCAAGAGACTCAGCAACGTCTACAGGCTGAAAAAGTAGACGTAACATTGCCAGGTCGCCGCATGCAGCAAGGGGGCGTTCACCCGCTTAGCAGAGTGGTTCAGGAAATTGAGGATATTTTCATTGGTATGGGCTACCGTGTGGCTGAAGGTCCGGAAGTGGAGACCGATTATTATAACTTTGAAGCCCTAAATCTACCTAAAAATCACCCGGCACGCGATATGCAGGATTCCTTTTATTTAACGGATGACCTGCTTATGCGTACTCAAACGTCTCCGGTACAGATTCGTACTATGCAGGCTATGAACGGTGAAGTTCCAGTTAAAATCATTTGCCCGGGTAAAGTATTCCGCCGCGATGATGACGATGCAACGCATTCCTTCCAGTTCCATCAAATTGAAGGTTTAGTTATTGGAAGCAACATTCGGATGAGTGATCTGAAAGGCACCTTGCAGCAATTCGTACAAGAGATGTTCGGCCCGAATACAGACATTCGTCTTCGTCCGAGCTTCTTCCCATTCACCGAGCCAAGCGTTGAAGTGGATGTAAGCTGCTTCAAATGTGGCGGCGATGGCTGCAGACTGTGCAAGCAAAGCGGATGGTTAGAAATCCTTGGCGCTGGCATGGTGCATCCAAATGTTCTGAAAATGGGTGGCTATGATCCTGCTAAGTATAGCGGCTTCGCATTTGGTATGGGTGTTGAACGGATTGCTATGCTTAAATATGGCATCGATGACATCCGTCATTTCTATAACAACGATATGAGTTTTGTAAAGCAGTTCAAGGGCGTTTAGATTTTTGGTGGGCGAGCTGGCTGACGGGTTAGGAGTAAGTAGCAATTGGGTTACTGATCTTGCTTAATAAAAGACTATTAAATAGAAGGAACGGAGAGAAATTTTGGAACTGTAGAAGCGCCAGCGTTCGCCTTTATCCTCGGATTTCTACCGCGAGAAGCGGTTTTAATCAGGAAATCTGAGGATAACAGCGATCGGAAGTCCAATATTTTTCGTAGTGACTGCTCTAAATAGGACGGTTATGAAGCTTTGATCGAGTAATCCTAAATTGTACTACTCCCACAGGAAGCAGATCGAACGGCAAGTAGATAAATACATCTGAAACATAAAGGAAGTGAGCGGACATGAAAGTATCAACCGGATGGTTGGCTGATTATACATCGATTGAAGGAGTAACCGCCGAAAAGCTAGCGGAGAAGATTACCGCTGCCGGCATTGAAATTGACGGAGTAGAGCGCCGCAATAAAGGGATTTCCGGCATCGTAACCGGCTATGTGAAATCGAAAGAAAAGCATCCTGATGCGGATAAACTGAACGTATGTATCGTGGATGCAGGTCAAGGTGAAGATCTGCAAATCGTCTGTGGCGCAAAGAATGTAGCTGCAGGACAAACCGTTCCTGTAGCTCTTGTTGGCGCTAAGCTGCCAGGGCTGGATATCAAAAAAGCGAAGCTGCGCGGGGTATTATCACAAGGGATGATCTGCTCGGCTAAAGAATTGGGACTCAATGATAAATTGCTTCCTAAAGAGCAGCAAGAAGGAATTCTTGTACTTCCTGAAGGTACAGAGATCGGTCAAGATATTTCAAAGTTGCTGGGTCTAGATGATGAAATTCTGGAATTCGATCTGACTCCGAACCGTTCAGACTGCCTAAGCATGATTGGTGCTGCTTATGAAGTGAGCGCGATTCTTGGACGTGACATTAAATTGCCTGATCCTGCGAGTGAAATGATTGAGATCAGCGGAGCAGCTGCTCAATCTATCTCCGTTAAGATTGAGAATGAAGAACATTGCAGTCATTACGCAGTTCGTTATATCTCAGGTGTTAAACCTGCAGCATCACCGCTGTGGATTCAGAATCGTCTGATGGCGGCAGGGATTCGTCCAATTAACAACATCGTAGACATTACTAACTATGTGATGCTCGAATACGGACAGCCGCTTCATGCATTTGATGCAGATAAAATAGAAGGCGGAGAACTCGGCGTTCGTCTTGCTCACGAAGGTGAAGTCCTGACTACACTTGATGGCCAAGAACGGAAGCTTGAGCCACATATGCTCGTTATCGCTGATGGAGCTAAAGCAGTAGCTCTGGCTGGAGTAATGGGAGGTCAGGATACGGAAGTTACTGCTGAGACGGTAAATCTCGTTCTGGAATCCGCTAAGTTTGACGGAGGAACCGTTCGTAAAACCTCGCGTCAACTGGGACTTCGCTCGGAAGCATCGCTTCGTTTCGAGAAAGAAGTGGATCCAAATGCAGTGATCCCTGCATTGAATCGCGCTGCAGTACTTATTGCGCGTTATGCTGGCGGATCTGTGCATGAAGGAATTGTGCAAGCAGGAATAGTTGCTGGAGAAGAGAAAGTACTTACTTTGTCCATGGAGAAGCTGAACCGTTATCTCGGAACAGATCTGTCTTTGCTAGAAGTGAAGACATTGTTTGGTCGTCTACATTTCAAATGCGGGGATACCGCACAAGGATTGATCGAAGTTCAGGTGCCAACTAGACGTGGCGATATCAGCTATGATGTTGACCTTATCGAAGAAATTGCTCGTCTGTACGGGTATGACAATATTCCAACGACTCTGATTGAAGGTGTTACAACGCCAGGCGCATTGACGCATAAGCAATCACTCCGCCGTGAACTGCGTCGCCTGTTGTCACATGGCGGTTATCAGGAAGTGATGGGTTACTCCTTCATCCAGCCGAAACAAAGCAAAATGTTCCCTGAGTTATCAGAAGGCTCACAAGCGGTTAAATTGGCTATGCCAATGAGTGAAGAACGCAGTGTACTGCGTACTAGCCTTCTGCCACAACTATTGGATATTGCTAGCTATAATACCAACCGTCGTCAAAGCGATCTAGCGTTGTTTGAAATCGGCAATGTCTTCTTCACAGATGAAGAACAGTTGACTCGTCAGCCGCGTGAACTGCCGGTGCTGGGGTTGTTGCTTAGCGGTAGCCTAACCGTGAAGCAATGGAACGTTTCTGCACAGCCTGTAGATTTCTTTGATTTGAAGGGAGCGCTGGAATCTGTATTTGCTTATTTGGGTCTTACAGACAGAATTATCTACGAGGGAGATAGTCCAGAAGGGTATCATCCTGGACGTTCCGCATCGGTATATTTAGTCGGAGACGAGGGTCGTGTGAAGATTGGAACTATGGGTCAGCTTCATCCGGAACTGCAAAGAGAGCTTGATCTAGTGGATACTTATGTAGCTGAGATTCTATTGCAGCCGCTGTATGATAACACGCAAAGCCGTCTGCAATATAATGAGCTTCCACGTTTCCCAGGTATGGAACGGGATATTGCAGTGGTTGTAGATTCAACTGTACCAGCAGGTGATCTGCTAGCTTCCATCCGTGCAAATGGAGGAACTTTGCTGCAATCCGTACAGGTATTCGACGTGTACACTGGTGGCAAGTTAGAGAGTGGAAAGAAGAGTATTGCGATCTCACTGCTGTACCGTCACGGTGAACATACATTGACAGATGAAGAGGTTGGAGAGGTGCATGATAAGCTATTATCAGTCCTTCAACAAACTTTTGGTGCAGAATTAAGAAAATAGCAGGAATTGTGTAAAGCCGCAGCGAATCCATTTAGAAACTGAGATTCGCTGCGGCTTTTTCTGGGTAGAGTGAAATGCGGAGGATATCAGCGAGAATCTATTGATTACAAGGGATTTTGCCAAATGCTTAAGAAAAAAGCTACAATAGAAACAGTAAGACTAACTTAGAATCCGCACACATACAAAGGAGGGCACAACTGTGGCTATGGACCGGACACGTGTCGCCGTGGAGATATACGGAACTTCCTATAAACTCGTCGGAAGCAGCACTGAATATATGAAACAAGTGGCCCGTTATGTTGACGAACATATGCGCTCGATTTCTAAATCACACAACAGACTGGATACGCCGCGCATAGCGGTGCTTGCAGCAGTACATATGGCGGAGCAGGCTATTCAGGTTCAGGATTTTAAAAATGAACTCAACATGATGACAGGTGAACGCAGTGAACTGCGATTGGAAGTATCTCGCCTGCTGGAGGTTCAGCGGGAGCGACAAGAAGAATATGAACGCCTTGAAGCGGCGGCTAAGGAAGAAGCTACACGTCTGATTGCTGCGGTTGAAGAAGAGCGCAAGCGTCATCTGGAAATTCAGGAGAATGAGCGTAAAGTACATGCTAACCAGCTTCAGGAGGCAACCCAAGCGGCTGAAGCCGCACGAGAGAAGCTGGAAGAGGAGCTGCTTGCACGTGAGCTGGAGCTGCAGGAACTGCGGACAAGTTATGAGGATGAACAGTCTGCTATGCGCGAGAATCATCGAGAGGAACTAGCGAAAGCAGAAGCCATCCGTCTACAGCAGTTGGAAGAGCAGAAGGCAGCGCATTTGCAAGAGCTGGAGAACATCCGTGAGACGCTGACTAAGGAGAATTCAGACACCTTGTCTGCTCTGGAGCTTGAGTTAACTGAGACCAGGTCAAACTTAGAGAAACAGCTTGAGGAAACCAAATCAACATTAGGTAAGGAACTCGAGAAGACGAAGTTGACACTGGGTAAGGAGCTTGAGAGCACGACAACGAAGCTAAGCAAGGAATTGGCTGAAGAACGGGAAGCTTTACAACGGGAGCTTGCTAAGAATAAGGAACTTCGTCAGTCACAAGGGACTCAGGAACATAGACATAAGCAAAACATTCAAGAGCTCGAGAAACAGCTGGCTGAGCTTCGTGGTGGAACAGGACAACTTCAGTCTAGACTCCGTTCGGCTGAAGCCAGTCTTAAGAGTGAACGAGATGCTCGTCAGACGCTGCTCGGACAATATGAAGCGGTGGTTAAACGTGAAGAACAGCTCAGTGAGGAGCTGCGTACTGCTACTGAGCTAGGCACGCTGTTGAATGAAGAGCTGGAAGAATTGCGCCAGCGTTATCAGCAGTCTCAGAATGAAGCATCAGAGCTACGGAAGTCACTACAGGAAACGAATGACAATCTGCATCGTGTTCAGGAAGAACTCGCTGGATCTATGGCGGAGGCAGCAAATTGGCAGGAGCTCTCGGATAAACGGATGGAAGATATTAGTGAGCTTGAAATGAACCTACTGGAGACCGAAGAGAAATCTTTGGCGCTTCAAAAGGAGATTGAGATCCTTCGAGGTCAAGCGGATGGATTAGTACAACAGTTAGATCGGGAAGCTCAGCTTCGTACAGATGCAGAACACGAAACTGCAGCACTCCGTGAACAAGGTGGACAGGTTCAGAAGGAACTGTCTGCACTTCGTGAACGCTATGAAGAACTGATCTCTCAATATGATGAAGTGCTGCAAGATGGAGAACGTCTGCAGGAAAGATATCAACTGCTGCAAGAAGAAGGCGAAGAGACAGCTCGACGCTTAGAAGAATTGTCTGAAGCTAGCCTTGAGGCCGCTGCTACGGTTGCAGAGCAGCAGGATGTTCTGAGGGAAGCAGAGGCGTACGGCGCTTCATGGAAGCAAAAGTACGAGGAATTATTCGAGCGACAGCAGCAGTGGAGTGATTTGGAAGCGAAGCTGCGTGAAGAGATAGATATTTGGCAGCAGGAGGCCGGTGAGGCTGAGGCTAAGCAGAAATCTATTGAACGTGAACGCAGTGAGGTGCTTCAGCAGCTTGGTGAAGTCGGCGAGAATTATGAATTGGCCCAAGGACAACTTCGTCTGCTACAGGTCCAGTTTGAGATGCATCAGAATGAGCTACAGAAGATGACAAATGAGCATCGTAATCTTCAAGAGGAATATGCCAAGCTTCAGAATGAATATAATGAATGGATTCAACTGATCGAACAGGACAGTTGAATGTCGGATGCAAGAAAGAGGGCTGTACCTGATGTGTAGAGAGATCTATTTCAGGTCAGCCCTCTTTGTTTAATATATTCGAAAGAATAAGTTTCACATCATGTCTTATATTTCCCACTTAAATAAAAAGCCGATCGTCAGGGCAATTCCCTAACGATCGGCTTTTTAATGATTCATCTATTCCACAATGATTTTTGCGTTCATGCCGCTATGTCCGGAACCGCACATAATCGAACAGGTCATTTCGAATGTGCCGGCTTCCTCTGGAACAATTACTTTCGAGGACTTTTTGCTATTAAGCTGGAGTTCGAATTCAGGGATAAGGATACCGTGATTGCCGCTATCGTTTTTAAAAATAATTTTGACGGGTACACCTTTTTTTAGATGATATTCTTCCTGATCAAAGCTGTAATTCGTAGCTGTAATTATAAGTTCTGTTTCTGCCTCGATCTCCGGCTCCGATGTGTTAGCATTGCCAGCAGCACTATCATTGCTGTTTCCACAGGCTGTAAGTGCTATAACGAACACAATTGAAAGTAGAATTGCAAATTTTTTAATGATCCAAACCTCCTCCTAAGAAGTCCAAGCATAGTGAAAATGTGACAATTATGTAGACATCATAACTTAAAATTTAAGTAAGCGCTTTGATTAAATGTGAAAAATCCGTGAACAAGGGAGACTGTTCAAACTTTGTCGTAAATTGCAAATAAATGATGAAAATATAACTAAAATTTATTATAATGAAAGCTATTACATTAACGTACAAAAGTAGGGGATACATATTTCAAGCGCTAACGATACGCTAAATACGGAGGTTTGGCACCGTAGAATCTTAAAAGGTTATTGGATGGTAGTTATTCTTTTATTAATCTCACAGTTGCTGTTTTTGTCGAATATTGACCGACTTCAAATAAAAACAACCATGGACACGAATCTATGGCACTTATTTATAGCTTGTAATTTACTAATTGTGGTCCTTATGATTACTGCGGAGCTGTGGCTTCGTTATAGTAAACATTCCCCTAAATATGGGGTGGTTAGTTGTGGATTTTTAGTGTCCTACCTTATGTATTTTGTATTAGAGCCTTTTGTCGATGGTGCTCAGATGACGCTCATGATGCCGATTATGGTCGCTCTTATTTATTTTGATCGTAAGCTCCTGTATCTAATGGGACTATTTAGTATTGTGTTTTATGCGGGAGTATATTTCGGGTTGGAACGGCCATTCCTACATAAACCGCTGCTTGAATTCTTAATAGTAGAGTGTGTGTTTATAATATTTGTAGGGATGGCTCTTGCTGTAATTATTCGTGCGCGGGAAGCGCGTGTAAATCTGGAGAGATTAACGAAGGAAGGCCAAGATCTAATGGTGGAGAGGGCTATTTCGGATAAGCTGCTGAAGATAGATGCACTCACTGGACTATATAATCATAAAACCTTTCATGAATATTTGGATTCATTATTGGAGCAATGTGAAAGCAACAATCTTCAACTACAGCTGGCGCTCTTCGATATAGATAACTTCAAGCAAGTTAATGATACCTACGGACATAGGGTTGGGGACCTTGTTCTTAAGGTAATTGCGGACAAGGTGGGCGGTATGATTGAGTTAAATGACTTTGCGGCTAGGTATGGCGGTGAAGAATTCGCTGTGATTTTTACAGACAAAAGTTTTTCAGAGTCTTATGAGGCTGTAGAGAAACTACGGATCAATATTGCTCAAATCGAGCATTTGCAGGCTGGAAATAAGCCGATTACTGTGAGCATTGGAATTTGTGATTATCAGCTTGGGGATGGGAAAGAGCTTCTTTTTCGTAAAACGGACAAAGCGCTCTATACCGCTAAAAAACAAGGTAAGAACAGAGTGGTCAATTGTGCTGAGAGCCATGAAGTGGAGATTGTGTCATAAGGATAAAAACAACACAGAACCCTTATTACCGGAAAAGAACCGGAAATAGGGGTTCTGTGTTGTGAATAGCTTTCGTTACTTTGCTGCCTCAAACGGCGTGGATACCGGCAAAAACAAATCGACAATACCGATGACCAACGCCGCCAGGATAGCTCCTAGAATGGAAACGCTGACTCCACTCACTACGAATTGAGCGACCCAGATGACTAATGCACTAACGATGAAACCGACGATACCGCGCCCGAAGGGCGTTGCCTTTTTGCCGAAGATTCCTTCGACAACCCAGCCGAGTAACGCAATCACCAGTGCAAGGATTAGAGCGCTCCAGAAGCCACCAACCGAGAACTGTGGAACAATCCAACTAACGACCATCAGAACAAGCGCTGCTACAATAAAACGACCCACATGACTCAAGAAATTCACTGTACTAACCTCCTTTGGCCCAAGCTAAGGATATGTGCAGTTCTTATTGTGACCTTAATACTTGTTTTTATGCTTTAACTGATACCAAATAGCGAAATTGGCTTGAATTCTGTATAATGGAAACATCTATGAAGGGAGCTGTGACTGTAATTGGACGACAAAATTTTGCATACGCTTGAATATCGCAAGATTTTAAATAAATTAATGCAATATACGCAAACCTCAATGGGGCGAATGACTGCGGAGCAACTAAGACCATCCGGTGATTTTGAAGGTGTGAAGAAGCTACTTCAAGCCACGGACGAAGCGGCTAATGTAGATCGTCTGAAGGGTATTCCTTCATTCGGCGGGATAAGTGATATTCGAGCAGCACTAAAACGTGCCTCTATAGGTGGAATGTTGGGAACAACTGAACTGCTGGCAGTGGGAACTACCATTGGCGGCGCAAGAAGAGTCAAACGATTCCTGGCAGCTATGCATGAGGAGGAAAAGATTGAATTCCTATTTTCACTCAGCGATGTTTTATCGGAGCAAAAACATGTAGAAGATGCCATCCGTTTATGTATAGACGAGAACGCAGATGTGCTTGACACAGCTAGTTCTGAACTGGCTACGATTCGCCGTGAATTACGCGGAGGCGAGACCCGGATTCGTGAGAAGCTGGATTCTATGATTCGTTCTTCTTCCGTTGCTAAAATGCTGCAGGATCAGCTGGTAACCATTCGTGGAGATCGGTTTGTTATTCCTGTAAAAGCGGAGTATCGTGCGCATTTCGGTGGAATTGTACATGATCAGTCCGGATCAGGAGCCACTTTATTTATCGAGCCTGAGTCCATTGTGGCGATGAATAATAAGCTGCGTGAAACACGGCTGCGTGAAGAACGGGAGATCGAGATCATATTGCATAGGTTGACAGCACTTGTAGCTGATATAGCCGAAGAAATGACCTATGATATCGATATTCTTGGCGAGCTTGACTTTATCTTCTCCAAGGCGCGTCTTGCCCGAGATATGAAGGCTACACAGCCTCGTATGAACGATCGCGGGTATTTGAAGCTGCGCAAAGGACGCCATCCACTTATTCCCGCAGAGCATGTGGTTCCTCTGGATGTGGAGCTCGGCAACCAATATAGCTCCATTATTGTAACCGGACCGAATACGGGTGGTAAAACCGTTACACTCAAGACCATTGGACTGTTGAGTCTCATGTCGATGTCTGGTTTGTTCATCCCTGCGGAAGAAGGCAGTCAAATGTGTGTGTTTGATGCCATTTATGCAGATATTGGGGATGAACAGAGCATTGAGCAGAGTCTGAGTACATTCTCCAGCCATATGACGAATATTATTTCCATTCTGCGGAGAATGACTCCTAAGAGTCTAATTCTGCTTGATGAAGTGGGCGCAGGTACGGATCCGGCAGAAGGTTCTGCGCTGGCCATTGCCATTCTGGAGCATATTCACCGGACAGAATGCCGTATGGTCGCTACCACGCATTATAGCGAACTGAAAGCTTATGCTTATGAGCGTAAAGGGGTCATCAATGCCAGTATGGAGTTCGATGTTCAAAGTCTCAGCCCTACCTACCGCCTGCTGATTGGTGTTCCTGGACGAAGCAACGCCTTTGCAATTGCAGAGCGATTAGGTCTGCCAGGTGCGATTCTGGAGCATGCGCGTGGCGAAGTGAAGGAAGAGGATCTACGTGTAGAGCATATGATTGCCTCTCTCGAAGAGAATCGTCTTGGAGCGGAACAAGAACATGAGCGGGCAGAGAGCATTCGCCGTGAAGTAGAAGAACTACGCAGCAGACAGCAGCAAGAACTGGAGAAGCTGGAAAGCCAGCGGGACAAACGGCTGGAGAAAGCGGAGAAAGACGCCAGCGCAATCTTGGAGAAAGCGCGTAAAGAAGCTGAAGAAATTATTAGTGATTTACGCCGCTTAGCTATGGAAGAAGGCGCTTCAGTCAAAGAGCATAAGCTGATTGAAGCACGGAGACGTTTAGACGATGCGGAACCTTCACCGCGTAAGAAAGCTGCTACTCGTAAGCCTGCTAAAGCTCCGCGGACGATTGGTCCTGGTGATGAAGTGAAGGTAGATAACTTAAACCAAAAAGGTTTTGTAGTGGAATTAAGCGGCTCTAAAGAGGCTGTAGTGCAGTTTGGGATCATGAAGATGAAGGTAAGCCTGGATGATTTGGAACTGCTCTCTTCGAAAGCAGCCTCTGTACCAACGCCTCTTCGGCAGGCGACAACCGTTAAACGCTCCCGTGATGAGAACATTCGTAGAGAACTGGATTTGCGAGGTGCGAATTTGGAAGAAGCGATTATGGAGACGGATCGTTTTATTGATGAAGCCTTCTTAGGAAATCTGGGCCAAATTTCTATTATTCATGGTAAAGGCACAGGTGTGCTCCGCACAGGAATTCAAGAATATTTGCGTAAACACAGACATGTTAAGAGCTATAGGCTTGGAAATTATAATGAAGGCGGCGCAGGCGTAACCGTGGCTGAGCTGCAATAGCGGGATTGCCCGGCAGAAAGAAGGGGAAAGTGTGCAAGGAGATATTGATCTTTTGCTGGGTCATCCGCTAGGTGCCTTGCTTGGCTACTTTGCAGTAGCAATTCTTGGGCTTGTTGTATTTCTGTCTATTTTTGAAATGGTAACGAAATATAATTGCTGGGAAGAAATTCGCAAGGGGAACTTGGCAGTAGCCATGGCTACTGGTGGCAAAATCTTCGGAATTTGCAACGTACTGCGTTTCAGCATTGAATCAGGTGTTTCGATTTATGAGACGATGAAGTGGTCGGTCGTCGGTTTTTTGCTGCTGCTGCTTGCCTATTTTTTATTTGAATTCCTAACCCCAGTGTTCTCTATTGATGAGGAGATCGCTGCAGATAACCGTGCTGTTGGGCTAATAGCGATGCTGATCTCGGTTTCGTTGTCTTATGTGATCGGTGCAGCTATATTTTAAAAAATAGAAAGTTTTGCACCTCCCTACAAAGGATTCCAGATGAAGCTGGACAAGCTTTGAAATGAGCAGCTCCACTTTGTGGAGTATTAGGAGGATATCATGAAGATTCTTACCCGAGTTCTGTTTGTGTCAGCTATTGCTTTTATAGCAGCCGGTATTATTTATTTAATGATGAACTAAATTTAAACGTGAAGTATGAAGGAGATTATTAAGATGGAAACAACTGTGTGCCCTTGGTGTCATACCGAAATCGTATGGGACGAGGAATTCGGACCCGAGGAAAATTGTCCTCACTGCAACAATGAACTTAACGGATATCGTACAGTTACTGTAGGGATAGACGGCATTGAAGAAGAGGAAGAAGAAGTTGTAGAAGAACCTAAACAAGAGGTTATTAATGATGATGATCTTTGGGGAGACGTCGACAAAGACAGTGTAGTTCCTATTTACAACACGCTCAACCAATTCGGTGACGATTATGATTTGAATAAGTATGAAGAGCGTGTATCGGGCATCTTAGCGATTCAGGAAGAAGCTCCGGAATGTACACAATGCCATGAGTTAACTATCCTTGCTGGTAAACAGCTTGTTAGCAGCTTCGAGCCATCTGCACCGGCTACACTAGGTGGACCTGTATTAACATCTCCATTCTCCCTTAATGTGTATGTGTGTCCGTCTTGTTTCCATGTACAGCACAGTCTAGCGCAGGAAGACCGTATTCAGCTCGTACGTAATCTGAGTACCGATAAAGCATAAGCATCCTCATAAAAAGCTTAGTCCTCTTATTGACCATAAGGGGACTAAGCTTTTTTTAAAAACCTCAATATTGCTTATTCAAGTCCGTTATAAAGTAGGAGAAGGTTTGGCTGATCGTGTCAATGAGAATAGATCAAGCTCCGGCCGATGTTTACCCGCAATCGTATCTGTTAATAACTCCGCAGCAATCATGCTGTACACCGTCCCATTGCCTCCATAACCCTCGATGAAGTAGCAATGAGGGAACTTGGGATGAGGGCCGATATAAGGAAGCCCATCACGCGTAGAGCCGAATACAGCGCCCCAGGAGTATTCTATCTCAATGCCTTTGATTTCAGGAAACAAAGCTTCCAGCTCTTCCAATAACCTTTGACTTTGTGAAATCACTCTGATATCACGGCGCTCGGGATCTGTCAACGGTTCATCTTTACCTCCAGCAATAATACGTCCCTCTGGGGTGGTACGGAAATATAAATACGGACGGGCGGTTTCCCAGAGGAGGCTCCGCTCATGCCACTTGGGTAATTCCTTCAGAGGTTTGGTCATTATCGCATACGTATTGATCAACTCGGCGCCCCGGTCTTTTTTAAGTTCCTGCGTTTCGTACCCCATTGCAAAAATAACATTTTTAGCAATAATGCGCCCCTTCTCAGTGTGGCAAATCACGCCATCGGCCGTAAACTCATAATGTTTAGCTTCACTTTCCTCAAAGACGCGTACGCCGTTGGATGCTGCCTTGGCGATTAATCCATGCAACGTGCGAAAAGGATTCGTTTCAGCGTCACCACGCGAATACAAACCAGCCGATTTTCTGAAAGAGTACAAAGAAGCAATTTTATCTTCTTCCCAGAATTCAGAATCGAATCCATTGGCTACGAGATTCTCGTATTCCTCCCTTAAAGCAGGCACGTCTTCTGGTGTACTTGCATATAAGAGACTGCTGCGCGGAATGATTTGAGGATCGATATCGAGCTTGTCTGGCAGATCCATAATGTTCCTTACTCCGGCTTGGCATAACTGGTAAAAGAGCAGGCCATTCTTTTTCCCAAAAGTGTTCATACATGAGGTTAATGATTTATCGTTAGAGATTTGCAGCAATCCCGTATTGGCATGCGAGCTGCCGCTTCCTACACGTCTTTTTTCTATCAGAACAGCATCAGCTCCGCTTAGCGATAAGCGATAGGATGCCATTGCTCCACCCATTCCAGCGCCGACAACCAGGCAATCACAGTGAACGGTATCCTCTAACTGAGGATAAGTCGGGGGATTCTGTAAAGTGCTTGACCAAGGTGTGTTTCCACTATTTAAATTCATGAATTGTTCGCTCCTTCATTCGTGCCGTGATTTAGTATTGGCGGCAATTTATTGTCTCATTCGCAGGTATGTTCTTATTTTTGTCATATCTATCAAGTACCTTTGGGCAAATAAATGAACTATTTTGGCGGCATACTAAAGCCTGTTTGAATCAATTACAAGGAGGGACTACAACACATGCAATCAACTCAAATGCAGGCATTAAGTGGAAAAGAACTGGAATATATCGCTGATTCCATCTCCAATGAGGACTTGCTTCTCAAACAATGTGCGGCAACCGCAGCAACAACACAGAATGAGCAGGTTCGTCAAATTTGTATGCAGCATATGCAAAATCACACAACGCACATGACTGAGCTCACTCAGTTAATTCAGCAACATCAACAATACGCGCCAACAAGCCCACAATAATTTCCATACTAATCCTAAGGAGGTTTTTAAATGAATACGCAAAATTCAGCAGCATTTATGCCGGATGAAGATTTAATGAACACCATTTTGTGTGATTTGAAGCGGACGGTCCGTGAATATGCGACTGCCGCTACAGAATCGGCATGTCCAGCGGTTCGTCGGGTGTTTAACGACATGACCATGAACACGCTTCGACTTCAGGGCGAGCTTTATACGCAGATGTCCCAACTGAATATGTATCCTGCACCTGCAAAAGCATTGCGCCAAGATGTAGACAAGCAGCTCCAAACTGCACAGCAATTGCAGCAAAAAGCAGGACAATTTGTTCAGCAAAAAACCGGACAAGCTGGATCCTTTGCTCACAATGCGAACGCGCATCTTCATTCGAATGGACAGCATCAACCGTCTCATTTAATGTAACCAAGATGGTTAGCAGATGAAGCATCCTGCCCCATAACCTTAAGGCTGACGCCCGTTTATACCGAGAGCTCCGGTATAAACGGGCATTTTTTGTATGAAAATCCATTTAGATGAGTAAACACAGTCTTCTATGCGGACATCATATGGGGTTATTTTGTTTGCAGAGATGCTCAATTCATGTCATATTAGTATTAAACTCTTTTCGCGGGGCGACGCATGAATAGCGCAACGTCATTTGCGAACTATCCGGAGGGAAGGCATGAAGGAAATGAACGAACTAAAGAGGAAAGTGCTGGAACTGCTTAAAGAGGACGCGAGAAGATCTACTGCACTCTTAGCTACGCTGCTTGGCGAGGAAGAAGAAGACGTAAAGACGGCGATTGGGCAATTAGAGAAGGACCATGTAATTGTTAAGTATGCAGCCGTTGTAAACTGGGATAAAGTCGATGACGAGAAAGTGACAGCGCTGATTGAGGTACAGATTACACCCGAACGGGGTCGCGGATTTGAAGGCATTGCCGAGAGAATCTACCTGTATCCACAAGTGAAATCCGTTTATCTGATGTCAGGTGCTTACGATCTTCTGGTAGAAGTTGAAGGCCGAAACTTACGTGAAGTGGCCAATTTTGTTTCCGAGAAGCTGTCTCCAATTGATTCAGTACTCTCAACTAAAACGAACTTTACCCTTAAAAAATACAAACAGGATGGGATCATCTTCGAGGAGCATGAGGAAGACAACCGTCTGATGATCTCTCCATAAAGGAAGTAATCATATGATCACGAATAAAACGCAGCTAACTGGAGAAGACAGCAAATCAATGAATTCTTATTTGGCCCCGCTGGTACAGCAAATTCAGCCTTCGGGTATTCGTAAATTTTTTGATCTGGCTGCAGGCAGCAAGGATATCATATCACTTGGAGTCGGGGAGCCTGATTTCAAGACCCCGTGGCATGTCAGAGAAGCTTGTGTCTATTCGCTGGAAAGAGGGTTTACAGGCTATACATCTAATGCAGGTATGCCTGAGCTACGGGAGGGGATTGCGAACTATTTGCACACCCGTTTTGCAGTGGAGTATGATCCTGCGAATCAAATTATAGCAACAGTCGGCGGAAGTGAGGCTATTGATCTGGCTCTTCGCGCATTGATCACGCCAGGCGATGAGATTCTCATACCAGAACCTTGCTATATTTCTTATTCACCGATAACGGCTATTGGTGGAGGTATTCCTGTAGGTATCGAAACCATCGGAGAGAATGACTTTAAACTTACTGCAGAGAGTTTGGAAGCGAAGATTACTCCACGCTCCAAAGTTCTAATTCTCTGTTACCCGAGTAACCCAACGGGAAGTGTTATGACCCGAGAGGATTGGGAGCCGATCGCCAAGGTTGTAGAGAAGCATGATCTTATCGTAATTTCAGATGAGATTTATGCGGAATTGACGTATGGAATTAATCATGTCAGCTTTGCCTCATTGCCAGGTATGATGGACCGTACGATTTTGGTCAGCGGTTTCTCCAAGGCTTTTGCCATGACTGGATGGAGAATGGGTTATGCTTGTGGTCACCCTGATTTGATCTCCGCAATGCTTAAGATTCACCAGTACACTGTGATGTGCGCTCCTTCTATGGGCCAGGTGGCTGCACTTGAGGCACTGACCAATGGGATGGAAGAGAAGGATCGAATGGTCGATTCTTATAACCAACGGCGGAGGCTGATTGTTAAAGGTTTGCGTGATGCCGGACTGGATTGCCATGAACCACAAGGTGCATTTTATGCTTTTCCTAGCGTGCGCAAAACGGGACTGACTTCTGATCAGTTTGCACAACGTTTATTGCTTGAATATAAGGTGGCAGCTGTACCTGGAAGTGTCTTTGGTTTAGGTGGTGAAGGATACTTACGCTGCTCCTATGCTACATCAGTAGCTCAACTGAATGAAGCTATAGAACGCATTGGTGCTTTTGTCACACAACTGGAACGAGAGAGAATGGAATAGAGAAAATTGGACTATAGCCTATCCTATAATCCTATGGTATTATTTTACTTTGAGAGTAATTAACCCCTATAATAGAACTAACAAGGACGTATTTTACTCTGGAATTAAGCGTTGCTTTGAAGTTGCTTTTATTACTTTAATGACATTTTGTGGCACGCGCTCAATAATACTTTTAGGAGGGATGATTGTGCTTAGTGCCGATTATTACTTACCTTCCTATGGAGGGCAATGTTTTTCTGGAAGTGGGAAACTGTCCCCCAAGGGTGATGCTTCTGCTCGCATACTCTCTCTGGAAGATGAAATTAGAATACTCCGTAGCAAAATGGAGCAGCTTTTTTTGCAGGAAAAATCATTCACTTCAGATAATGTGATTGAAATTAGCAGTTTACTGGATCTCAAGATAAATGAATACATGAAGGGGCGTCCAGTTGGAAAATAACGTCGCTACATGCTGTTGAAGAGGACCTTAGGGTCCTCTTTTTGTTGTTCCTTTAAGCTCACACATCGCAACATTGCAGTCACACTTGGAGAGAATATGCCTAAACTCTTCATTTGCCATTTTTATATAAGAAAGCTTAAACTAGCATTATGTGATTTGAAGAATGGATAGGAGGAGTAAGCCATGTTGATATATACACGCACGGGTGATGCGGGTCAAACTTCAGTGATTGGCGGCCGGGTTGGTAAGGACGATGTCCGAGTTGAAGCCTACGGAACGATCGATGAACTGAATTGCTTTGTAGGTCAGGCAAGGAGCCTGATGGAGGACGATCAGTTTGATGATGTACGCGAGCAGCTGCTGGAAATTCAGCATGAGCTATTCGATTGCGGAACCGATCTGGCTTTTATTAAGCTAGGTGATGGTGGTCAATATATGGTAACAAGTGAGATGGCTAAACGGTTGGAGGGCTGGATTGATGATCTTCAAGCAGAGAATCCACCACTAGAAAAATTCATCCTCCCTGGGGGCAGTCCGTTGGCTTCGGTTCTACATGTGTGCCGTACGGTTTGCCGCCGGGCGGAACGTCGGGCGGTTACACTTGGACGAAATGCAGACATTAACCCGGAAGCGGTTATTTATTTGAACCGGTTATCCGATTATTTCTTTGCACTGGCTAGGACGGCTAATACACGGGCAGGGATTACTGATGTAGAATACATTCGCAGTAAAAAGGTGTTCCGAGACTAATATGACAAGCTATTATTCACCTATTACTTACATTATACCGCCTGAAGAGGATGACTGGCTCTTGAAGACGATCCTGCATAAACGGATGGATGTCTCACGCAAGCTACTGTCCCGTCTGAAGCAGACGGAGCAAGGCATCACATTAAATGGAGAGCGTGTGTATATCAGCGTACATGTTAAGGCAGGCGATATTGTTCAGATTCGCATGGAAACAGAGACTTCGGATGATATTTTACCACAGCCGATTCCCTTTGAAATTCTATTTGAAGATGAGCATCTGCTCGTAGTAAACAAGACAGCAGGGATCATCGTGCATCCCACACATGGACATTACACTGATACGCTGGCTAACGGAGTAGTTCATTATTGGGCACAAAAAAATGAACGTTTCCGCTTTCGACCCGTCCATCGTCTGGACCAGGAAACTTCGGGCGTGTTAGTCATCGCCAAGAATCCGTATAGCCATCAGCATATTTCTGAGCAGATGATTGCGGGTACAGTGGACAAACGTTATGCTGCATTTGTTCATGGGGCTCCTGTGGAGCCTTTCGGCAATATCGACGGACCTATTGACCGTGATCCTGAGGAGCCGCATCGGCGTATCGTGACACCGGATGGTTATCCTTCTCTGACTCGGTATGAGGTTCAAACCGTATACGCACAAGGTTCAAAAGTTGAACTGAAGCTGGAGAGTGGTCGTACTCATCAGATTCGGGTCCATATGACCTCTATCGGCTGTCCTTTGATTGGTGACAGCATGTATCGTCATGAGCTGTATAATCTACCGAAGTTGACTTTAACTCAAAGTGAACAGTTGGAGTCCGTTGCAGCACTAGATGCCTCCATACCGCGTCAAGCACTGCACGCGGTGCGTCTGACATTCAAGCATCCGGTGCTGCTGCGGGAAATGATCTTTGAAGCTCCCTTGCCGCCTGATATGGCGGCCTTGGAGGAGATACTGGAGCAAGGACCGATAGTGAATTTGAGATAAAATTATCTTAGTGATGTTAAGCGAGAGGGCGAGCTGGTTCTGGAGAAACGGATTGTTCGCCTTTATCCTCGGATTTCATCCGCAACAAGCGGACTAAATCAAGAAACTTGAGGATAACAGCGATACGAAGAATAATTCGCCAGCGCAGCGCACTCATCACTACCATTAAAGGAGTACAACATGAGCAAACTAAAAATATATCAATATCCAAAATGCAGCACCTGCCGCAGCGCAGTAAAATGGCTACAAGCTCAAGGTCATGAGTTAGAGCTTCAGCACATCGCAGAACAGCCGCCCACCGTTGAGGAGCTGCGTGAATTGCTGGCCAATAGCGGACTTGAACTGAAAAAGTTTTTTAATACAAGTGGTGAAGTCTATAAAGCATTGGGTCTTAAGGACAAGCTGTCCGGCCTCAACGAACAGGAGCAGCTGGAACTACTATCGGGCAATGGCATGCTGATCAAGCGTCCCATAGTGACTGACGGGAAGAAGGTTACCGTGGGTTTTAAGGAACAACAATATGGCGAAGCTTGGGGCAACGCTTGAGTTTAGCGTCCGATCCAATTAATGAATGCGGCGATGCTAGTGGTTATTATCCCGATAACAGATAGAAGAATAAACCATATTATGCTCCCTCAATCTTTGGCTTCCCCTTGCTTAGTTTTATCCACGATAGGATAAAAGCTAGGCAAGGGGGATAAGAGCTTAGGGGAGTATATAATCAAAATAGTACTGTCCAGCACACTGTCGAATGCCAGCGCCAGATAGGAAATCAGTATTACACGAGAGACCCCCCCATAATAAGCGATAGTAAACTTCATATTACTCCGCAATTGCCAATGGTTTTAGCCCCAGTATGATTGAAGAAATCGACCAGCCCCACCCCATACAAACAATGCAGCAGTCACAGTGGTAATACCAAAGCTATAGACTGCCCTACATAATTAGAGATTTCTGTAATCGCTTTCACAAATACAATTGCTGCGGAAACTAAACCAGTTTCAGTTCCTGATGATAGGAATCCAAAAGTATGTGTTTTATATTAATTTAACTAACACAAATTAAATATCATTTGAACAAGTTAGATAACATGTTGGAGATATAGTTAATTAACATACATACTAAATGATATTGAATGAGCGGGGTGAGGAAATGAGTACTGCTGAGGTCGAAATTGTCGAGTTCCTGCTTGGTAAAGATCTGTATGGAACTTATGTACATACTGTAAGAGAGGTCATTAATGTACTTCCGGTCACTCCGATTCCATTAGCGCATCCATGCATGGAAGGATTGATACAGTTTCGTGATGAGGTCATTTCAGTTATTAACTTGGCTAAATGTTTGGGGTACCCATCTGCAGGAGAAATTCGACAGGTGCAGGACAAATACATCATTGCAGAAATAGAGAATGCCAAGGTTGCTTTTCATGTTCAAGCGGCATCAAGAATCCATCGGTTCCATCGCGCAAAGATTGAGACAACGAACGAGATCGTCCAAGGGATGCGCGGGGCTAGTCTGGGTGTTGTCCAAATGCAAGATCAACTCCTAGTTATTCTGGATCTTGTTAAAATAGCTGGAAGGCTGGCTGTGTGACTCGAATCGAAATATATGGAATTTTGTCGAACGGTGTATATTGTTCGACTTTTTTTGCGTATAATTATATTTAATTCAAAATTAGCAGAATAAATCCAATTATGTTTTATAAAGGTGGTGGAATGATGATTCGGGATTTAATCCTCAGCTTTTGTCTGCTAACCATTTTCACCTTTTTTTTCGAGCATTTTATGATAAGAGTGAATGTGAATCTAAATCGGAGAGCTTTCACAGGGTATACCTGGAGGGTAGGGATTTACCAAGGATTTGTAGGCATTATTTTAACCTATGTTGTTCAGCATCATTTTCATGATTTTTTCATTGCAGACTTGAGTACCATCCCTATACTGATTTCGGCATATACTGGCGGTCCCTTGGCTTCAGCCATCACCACTATACTGATCATTCTTTTTCGTTTTTTTGACGAGCCCTCCATCGGGATGATGAGACTAGGAATCATTGATGCCTCCATAATTTATATTGTGAGCAATATTTCGGTATGGCATTTTCAGCATTATTGGAGGCAGTGGGTACTTTCCGTCACCGTTTCCAACCTCTTACTGATACTAATATATAATTCCATTGACAACTCGCCTTCCTTACGCGCAAGCCTGCAATTTTTCGCCGTTTATGAAGCAAGTGGTTTGTTTATCGCCGCAAGGTTATTTTATATGTGCAACGCTCAGAAATTAAAGCAGCGTTTCGATGAAATGCAAAACGATTTATTAGAGATTCTTCACCTTCAGCCCGGATTAATTTATAAATTGACCAAAGAGAATGACAGATTTAAATACAAGATTGCCGGAGGTGCTTTATTTTCAGAACTGGGGGTTTCTTACAAGGAACTAGTTGGGTTAACCCTTGACCAGTTGGAAACACTTCCGGAAGAACAAAAACGTTTCATGCATAATCAGATAAAAAAGGCTTGGGCGGGGAAACGCTTTTCCTTTGAAATGCTATATAAGGAGCATACTCTGCTCATAACGTTAACACCTGTGTATTATGATCATATCGTAGGCTCTGTCATAGGCTCAGTAACAGATATTTCTCATCGTAAGCTAGCGGAGAAAAAGTTGAAGGAAAGTGAAGAGTTATACCGCTCCCTTGTTGAAAGCTCACAAGATTTCATTGTCCGGTTGGATATACGGGGACGTATTACGTCTGTAAACAAGAAAGTAGCCGAGACGCTCCGCACTTCGCCCGAGAGTCTTGTCGGGATATGGATAACAGATAAGATTCCATCGGGAAGCCATGTGGAGACTTGGCGTTATTACTTCAACCGGGTAATCTCAGGAAGAGCAATGGAAAGATTTGAATACAGCTTCAGATCGGAACGGAGAGCACATGAATATGATGTCACTTTTTCTCCTTACTACAACATAAACGAGGAGGTCATTGGAGTAATTTGCACGGCTCATGATATTACTCATCTTAAGAAGAGTAGGGCGGCTGACGCAGCCAATAAGGCTAAAAGTGAGTTTCTTGCCCGAATGAGCCATGAAATACGCACACCCCTCAGCGGCATCATCGGACTTACCGAGCTTTTGACGAGGCAGGAGATGTCTTTGGTGCAAAAGGATTATTTGTACAAGATCCTCTCATCTTCACATACCTTGCTGGGCATTATTAATGATGTTCTCGATTTCTCCAAAATTGAGGCTGGGAAAATAGAGCTGCAGAAGGTAAATTTCAATTTACATCAATTGATGCAGGAATTATCGGATATTCTCGCCGTGCATGTCGGTCAGAAGCAACTGAAGTTTATTATAGACACTTCTGCAGATATTCCGGATATCGTTTATGGGGATTCATTGCGTATTGAGCAGATTCTCATCAATATGATTAACAATGCCATTAAATTTACGGACAGCGGATATGTATACGTCAAAGCTATACCCGTAGGATATGAAGAAGATATTATTCATGTGGAATTTTCCATCGAAGATACAGGAATTGGACTTACAAGCGATCAGATTCTGCATCTGTTTGAACCCTTCATGCAGGTCAGACATCACTCCGGACAGATAAGTGGAGGGACAGGGCTCGGACTTCCGATCTGCAAATACTTTGTGGAGATGATGGGAGGAGAGATCGAGATCAGCAGTCAGTCTGGACAGGGCAGTAAATTCTCGTTTACGATTCCCTTCCTCTACACGCAGTCCAATGATCTTCAACAGAGGGAGGAAATGATAGATTTCTCGCATACAAAAGTGCTTGTCATTGAGAGCAATGAGGTAGTTAGAAATGGGTTAACCTCTATGCTGGAATCGATGAACTTTCATGTCTATGCTTGTGGAAAACCGGATATCGCTATTACCCAAATGCCTGTGGAAGTGGTTTTGGTAGATTTGAGTATGGATGACCGGGAAGGGCGGGATGATTGGATTCGACTTAAGGACATGCACTTTCCCCAGCAGGTTAGTTGGGTAGCCATTTCAACGGCAACGGTTCGTGATGAAATTATGAAATTACCGGAGGAAATGCAGCCTGAGGCCATCCTTCTGATGCCGGTTAGCCGCAATGGCCTGTATCAGACCATGCGCTCCTTGTTTCGGTATGAACCATATTCGCCTTCGAGGATTTTAGACGCGGAGATCTATACCTTGTCCGAATGCCAGTGGAAAATTATGCTTGCGGAAGATAATGAAATCAATCAGCTTGTGGTCACGGAGCTTCTCAAATCTTATGGTTTTCATGTAACTGTTGCTAATGATGGCAATGAGGTTCTCGAATTATTGGAACATGGCCGCTGGGATTTACTCTTATTGGACGTCCATATGCCTGAACTTGATGGTGTTGAGGTAACGATGAAGCTGAGACAGAACCGTAGGTTCGATGAATTATTGATCATCGCCTTAACCGCAAATACAGTAAAGGAGGAGCATGAGAAGTATTTTCGGATCGGGATGAACGGAGTACTAACGAAGCCTTTTCAGATCGGTCAACTGATTTCGTTATTGAACAGACCACAAGCTTTACATGGATTTGAAATGTACTGTGGAGACGAAGAGCGTTCGGTGACGGGGGCTTTTCAGCTCAAAGGAATAGATTATCAGGTTATTCTGCAAAGAGTTGGCGGAAAAGATCATATCATGCGTCATATGTTTATCGTGTTCCTGAAAAACTACAGACATTTTACTAAACAACTGCGTGGCGCCTTGGCTCAACGAGAATTTTCACGCGCTCTCAGGATGATCCATACCTTAAAGGGCGTGGCTGGCAACATTTGTGCCGACCGTCTATTAGCTGCTACGGAGAAGCTTGAAATGGCTCTGGTGAAGAATGCAGATGTTCAGACTGAATTGAATCATATGGAATGGGAGCTCCAATGGATCATTTTTACTTTGCATTATTTTTTGAACGGGAGCACGGATACACATTATCTTGAGAGGATTTCAACATGAAAGTAATTCTAATTGAAGATGACGGTATTATCGGCGACATGATAAAAATGTATCTTACGGAGGAAGGCAACATCGTTGACAGAGTGGGAACGGGTATTGAGGGGCTGGGTCTCATTAATAGTTCTCCTCCCGATCTTGTAATTATTGATCTGGTATTGCCGGATTTAAATGGAATGGAAGTTTGTAGGGAGATACGCAAAAATTCCTTGGTACCGATTGTAATTATATCTATGAATACAGATGTCCTTTGCCGCATAGAAGCTTTGAACGCCGGTGCAGATGATTATTTGTGCAAGCCTTTCAGCATGAAAGAACTATTAGCGAGGATGAATGCCATTGTACGCAGAACCACGCAAGGATACCGTGGACAGGAAGGTAACGACAAAACCGGTATTTACAAACCTGAAAGCAAAGGAATTGTTATTGAACATGAGTTCCGCGCAATTAAAGTTCAGGGAAGACGGGTGGAGACAACCTTTACCGAATTTGAAATTATGAAACTTTTGTATAATCATCCGGAGCGGGTGTTCTCCCGTGAGGAGCTAATTATTTATTTGCGCGGAATTAACACGTTAGTGAATGAGCGCTCCGTAGATGTACATGTAATGAAGCTCCGAAACAAACTTGAAGCGGATCCGAGGAATCCGAAATTTATCAAAACGGTCTGGGGAATTGGTTATAAGTTTTCTGCGGGAACATTCGAAGATTATGAAGAAAAAACATAGATTTCACATACTTATGCGGCAATTGATTTAACACCCTCCCTTTATCATGGATAAGAGAAGTTACTTGGTGAAGAAGGGGATAGATTGGTGCGTAATCTAAGAGTATCAACAAAACTTTTTCTGTTAATCGGAGTGTTTATCGTCGCGATGGGAACGCAAACTGCAATTGGATATTTTGCGTTGACGAAGACGGCTGATAATTCACACAAAATGTATTTTGATCGAATGGTGCCAGAAGCTGAATTTCTGCTATACCGTGCAGACAACCGGGAGCTGGAGTCGATTCTATTCCAATCCTTGCAGCCCACATCGGACCAGGAGGCACAAGACTTAAATTCTAGATTCGGGGAGTTGGTAGATGCAAACACAAAAATTCTGAACGGTTTACTTACTACGGATATTGCTACAGAGGAGAAAAAAATCGTTAGCGATATCCAGGCACAATACTCTTCCTACATAGAATCCATGCGGGCTGCACTTGCTTTAGGAGCTGTCAACCGCAATGAGGAAGCATATGATTACTATAAAAATAATGTTGTAGCGGTTAAGAATACAATTGTATCGTTAGGCGAGGAGCTGGAAAAGAAACTCATTGATGCTGCGGCCGCAATTAATAATTCGACAGACAAGCAGGCCGAACAAAGTATCAGGTCAACGATCATCTTATCTATAAGTGCTATTTTTATCTGTGTTGTTATCGGAAGCGTGATTCTCCGCATGCTTGTAAAGCCGATACAGCTCGTACAAAAGCTGATGAAAGAAGTGGAGAACGGAGATTTCACTGGTGAGGCACAATACCGTTCCAAGGATGAACTCGGCCAATTGATTCATTCTCTCAATGCCATGCTGCAGGTATTAAGAGATTTATTCGGCCAGATTGCCGAGACCTCACAGCAGGTTGCGGCATTCTCGGTTGAACTTACAGCAAATGCAGAGCAGACAAGCACGGCCAGCGAGAATATTGCGGCAAACGTAGAGGAAGTTGCAGGAGGCTCGGACCAGCAGGTTCATGTAGTTGAGGAAACAGTCATAACACTGAGACAGATGAGAGACAGTGTGCAGCGTATGTCGCAGAACGCGCAGATAATGTCCGAGTCAGCTGTAAAGACCTCAGGCAAATCTTTGGAAGGAAATGAAGCGATTGTTACTGCTGTACACCAAATGAGTTCAATTCATGAGGCCATTGAGGATCTAAGCCGCATTATCCATGGTTTGGAACAGCAGTCCGAAGAGATAGGCGAGATCGTTGACGCCATCACAGGCATTGCGGCACAAACCAATTTGCTTGCGCTGAATGCGGCCATTGAAGCGGCAAGGGCAGGTGATCAAGGCAGAGGGTTTGCCGTGGTGGCGGATGAGGTCCGCAAGCTGGCAGAACAATCAACAGGCTCAGCCCATAAAATATCCGTTCTAATCAGCAACATCCAGGCGGAAACGGGCAAAGCTGTACAGTACATGGAACGGACGGCTAATGAGGTTTCTAGCGGTATAGAAACGGTTAATTCGGCAGGTCAGTCATTTGCTCAAATAGAAGAATCTGTGGACAGAGTCGCCGATCAGATTCAGGAAATCTCCTCCGAAATTCAGGATTTTGCGCAGGGATCAGATCAGATGTTTCAATCGGTTGAACAAATCAATGTGGCTGCTCAAACCACTGCCGCAAGCACGCAGAATATCGCGGCTGCAACTGAAGAACAACTTGCATCAATGGAGGAAATATCTGTATCATGTGCATCACTGTCCCATATGGCTGAGGATCTTCACGACAAAATAAATAAATTTAAGATTTATAAGAATTAAGATGGAGGACATGCAGATTTTGATGCTGAGAGTGATGTTGTCAGCTGGAATATTAATAGAACTTTATTTGGGTGCAACTATATGCAGGACCCGCTTATATGTCGAACGAACCCTTCCAACAGTTCCCGAAGAACCAGGTGATGGCTCGTGTAAGAATATTAAGTTATCTGGGTATATCGCTGAACGTACAAGGGCGCTGTACTGTCGAATGAACGCTAAACGGTGGCAGGCATTCCTTGTGCGCGGGAAGCACAGAATTCAGCAATTCGCGTTTAGAGCGTTTGGGCAGGACTGCTATGATCCCTCCGATCCAATGGTTCATGGATCAGGAGGACGTCTGCAGTTGCTTGAGAAGGACTTGCACAACGCACTGGCAAACGACGAATTCGTACTCGTCTATCAGCCCCAAATTGATGTACGGACGTGGCAAATAGTTGGAACTGAGGTTCTGCTGCGCTGGGATCATCCTGAATTCGGAAGGATTTCACCTGAAATTTTTATTCCTATGCTAGAGGAGTCGGGAATGATCTCTCCGGTTGGAGAATGGGTACTTCGCTCCGCCTGCGAGCAGATGAAAAATTGGGAAAAGCATTTAACTTCAGCTATCCGAATATCCGTAAATTTGTCTGTTAAGCAATTGCTGAAAGATGATATTCCGGGTATTCTATCCCGAATTTTACGGGAAACTGACTTGGATCCGCGAATGCTGGAACTAGAGATTACAGAGAGCATATTTCTTGAGCATACGGAGAGCATGATTTCAACATTACAGCAAATTAGAGAGACAGGTGTAAGCATCGCGATAGATGATTTTGGCACAGGGCAGTCTTCTTTAAGTTACTTTAAGTATTTCCCCATTCAGACACTCAAAATTGACCGGATTTTCATAGGCGAAATTGCAAGCAACCATTATGACCGGGCGATCGTATTTTCGTTGATTCTTTTAGCGCACAGTCTGCAAATGAAGGTCATTGCTGAAGGCGTTGAACATATGAGAGAGTTTGATATTCTATCAGGCTATCAATGCGATGAAGTACAGGGATTCCTCTTCAGCAGACCATTAACAGCGAGAGATTTTGAAGATCTGATGGCGTCAGAAGGAATCTATGTCTGTAATACGGATGGGCTGCGGCCAACTCCAACCCAGCATTCCAAAGATTGGAGCAGGTAGAAACCTCGTACACTCTTATAAGATTGCAGGTTTTCTGATAGAATACTCCTAGAAGCTAAATGCATTAACAAGGAGAGATTTATAAGTGAGAGCAGAAACAACGGGCCGTGTAATGCTTGTAGATGGAATGGCTCTGCTGTTCCGGGCCTTTTATGCGACCTCTTATGGAGGATATATTCGCAAGACAAAAGCTGGATTGCCGACGAATGCGGTGTATGGTTTTTTGCAGTATTTTTTCGATGCAGTAAGTACATTTGAGCCTTCTCACGTCGTATGCTGCTGGGATATGGGCAAAGGAACGTTCCGCACCGAGAAATACGATGGATACAAATCGAATCGGATTGAAGCCCCGTTAGAGCTGATTCCACAGTTCGATCTAGTAAAAGATGTAGTAGCTGAGCTTGGGGTGCCGAATATTGGACTTGCAGGCTATGAAGCGGATGATTGCATTGGTACGCTGGCTTCTTGTTACAGTGAAAACTCCGAGGTATATATTTTGACGGGTGACCATGATATGCTTCAGCTCATTGATGAGAATGTGAAGGTCGTCATTATGAAAAAGGGACGCTCTAACTATAAAGTGTATGACCTTGCAGAATTGCTGGAGGAAAAGGGTCTAACCCCTAGACAGGTGATTGACCTGAAAGGCTTTATGGGCGATACCAGTGATAATTATCCCGGCGTAAAAGGGATTGGTGAGAAGACTGCGCTGAAACTGCTGACCGAATACAGAACAGTTGAAGGTGTAATTGAGAATCTGCATCTGCTCCCTAAAGGTGTGCGTACCAAAATCGAAGCAGATCTGGATATGCTGCATTTATCGCGAGAGCTAGCGGAGATCCGTTGCGATGTACCAGTGGTCTGTGAGCTGACGGAAGCCTTGTGGCAACTACAGCGGGAAACAGCTGCGCGCAAATTTCAGGAGCTAGAGTTCGGCAGCTTGATGCATTTGATTGCTGAGGTGCAGGACGAACGGGGAATTGTACAGATTGAGTTAGGCGATTTGGGTTAAGATCAGACACCCTTCATGCAAAGATGCATGGAGGGTGTTTTGTTAAACTATAAGAACGTATAAGTTTCACACTATACATTATCCTTATCTTTCTCTCTTAAACGCCTTTTGCGTCCTTATAAGGACGCAAAAGGCGTTTATATTTGTTGTGATAGCGCTTCATTCGACGTATAATTAGGGCTGGTGATTGCTTTTTTTAATGCTATTATTCATTAGTGTATGGGTAGCGTTTCAACTTCTAACTAGAGAAAGGGAGATAATTGCTGTGAAGCTATTGGGAGCGATTGAAGCAGGTGGAACAAAGTTTGTATGTGGGATTGGTTATGAGGACGGTACCATTGTTGACCGAGTTAGCTTTCCGACAACAACACCGGAAGAAACAATGGGACTAGTAATAGACTATTTTAAAGAGAAGAATGTAGAAGCATTCGGAATCGGATCTTTTGGACCGATTGATCCCGTACTGGACAGCCCTACTTATGGTTACATAACAACGACACCAAAACCTCACTGGGGACAATATAATCTGGTAGGCACAATGGCTGAGCAATTTAACGTTCCGATCGGCTTTGACACGGATGTGAATGGTGCAGCGCTTGCGGAGAGTAAATGGGGAGCAGCTAAAGGTCTGGACAGCTGTCTTTATATTACGGTTGGGACAGGCATTGGAGCAGGAGCGGTTGTTGGCGGCCAGATGGTCCATGGATTGTCACATCCTGAGATGGGACATATTCTAGTTCGTAGACATCCAGAGGATACGTTTGAGGGTTACTGTCCTTATCATGGCGATTGTCTTGAAGGATTAGCCGCAGGTCCGGGGATCGGCAAACGCTGGGGACAACCGGCAGGAGAGCTACCAGTGGACCATCCGGCATGGGAAATGGAAGCTCACTATCTTGCACATGCACTCATGAACTATGTGCTGATTCTGTCTCCTCAAAAAATCGTAATGGGCGGTGGTGTTATGAAGCAAAGCCACCTGTTCCCGTTAATTCGCACTAAGCTGCAAGAGTTATTGAGCGGATATGTTCAGCATCCATCGCTTAATGTTGACATCGATAATTATGTTGTCTCACCAGGTCTTGGAGACAATGCAGGGCTTGCTGGAGCGATTGGATTGGCTACATTAGCTCTAGCTAGAAACTAGTATAAAAAGACATTGACTGTTCGGTAATATATGGTATTCTAGGATCTAACAGTATAGCATTTAATGAGGGAGCACCTCTTTCGCGTTTATCGTGAGAGAGGTGCTTTTTTGCGTTCGGGGTCTGATTGAGAAAGGATTTGTTCGCTCCGAAGGAGGCTCTTCCTTGAAGATTATTGTGCTTGCTGTAATGTTGAGAAAGGTAGGGATGAATATGCAAATTGTGTTTATGAACCGTTTATCCAGAATATCTGGAGTGGATCAAGAGGTGTACGCCCAGCTGTGGATTGGAGAGGAAGAGGGGATCTGGAGTTTGGGCTGGCGTGATTTTTCAGGTGAGGAGAATTACATTGAGAATTTGTGGTATGAAGGTGGTTCATGGAATGAGATGCTCTGTGTATACAGGCATGAGCTAGCAGTGAAGATGGGAGATGGCTATCGACCCTTAATCGATGGGATATTCCACGAGGAGGATAGTCTTACTGGACGTAATCAGGAGCAGCTGAAGCTTCAATATTACAGCGAACATTATGGGAATGAAGCCATTTATGAAGAGTTATGTGCTTGGCGCCGTGGTAAGGCTTCAAGTGAACGGAAGGCGCCCTATATTCTTGCCAGCAATCGTCTGTTGCGCTTGTTAAGTACATTTCTACCGCATACGCCAGAGGAACTGATGCAAATTCCGGGTGTGGGAGAAGGCAAGATAGCGCAGTTTGGGGCTGATTGGCTGGCGATAACTACTGCGGTGGCAAGGGAACATGCCTTCCCTCTAAATTGGGTGAATGAAATAATTGAAGAGGAGTCTTTCGTATCTTGGCTTTATAAACAGAAAGAAGTCAAATATAAGAAGCAGCTAGAACGACTGCGCTTGCGGAGGATTTTACTACAGGGGATCGAGAATGGGCTAGGGTTGGAACAGCTTAAAGTGAATAGTGGAGTGAACCGGCGTGAACTGATTGAAGCGGTAGAGGAGCTAGAAAGAGAAGGTTATTCTGTCGAGAAGCTGATCCATGTAGAGCTTGGCAATATGCCGCAGAATGAGCAGGATGCGATATGGAATGCCTATGTGGAGCTCGGGGATCTTTTCCTAAAACCGGTATTACATAAGGTGTATGGTGACGATTTTTCCGCTGCTGAAGGATTGGATATTTATTATGAGCGTCTGAGATTGATACGCATCCGTTTCCGTCGAGAGCAGACGAGTAAAGTGGGCATGGCGACCAGCTTTTAAATTTGCGCATACCAAAAAGACGAAGGCTTCCTTATACCTTACGGTTACAGGGCCTTCGTCTTGCTTATTCGTCCGATTCGTTTCATAGCCATTCCTTCTTGCGGAAAACATACAGCATCCCACAGCCTAAGGTCAGCATGACGCCTATAACGCCATAATAGCCGTATTTCGTATGAAGCTCGGGCATATGGTCAAAGTTCATACCGTAGATTCCGGTAATTACGGTCAGGGGCATGAATATGGTTGTGATCGCAGTAAACACTCTCATAATCTCATTCGCTCGGTTGGCGATACTGGATTGGTATGCCTCTCGTAAGTTGCCCATGAGATCGCGATACGTCTCAAAGGTTTCAGATATTTTAACCGCATTTTCATAAATGTCGCTAAAATATTTCTGCAGCTGATCATCAATCAGACGGAGGTCTTTTTTATTTAGGGTATTGATCACTTCTTTTTGTGGCCCCAGCATTTTCTTCAACCATAGAATTTCACTTCGCAGACCGATAATCTCACTGAGATGTGACTTTTTGGTATGCATGAGGATATCTTCTTCCAACTTCTCAATCCGAGCTTCAATTCGGTCGCCGACGGAGAAATAGTTATCAACGACAAGGTCAATTAGCAAGTAAAGGAACATATCCGGTTCACTTACTTCTTGCTCCCAGAGCATAGGCTTCAGGATTCGTAGTTCATTGATCTTTTGTTTCGTGACAGTGATGATGTAATGTCTTCCAAGGAATACATTGAGTGCCCGTAGGAAAATTTCTTCATCGTCAAAGCGAATGCTATTTACAACTATAAAGTAGTGACTTTCGTATATTTCGATCTTTGGACGCTGATCCTCTTCGCTAAGGCAATCCTCAACAGCAAGATCATGTAGGTTGAACAAGGGCTGAAGCAGCTCCAAATCCTCAACATCGGCGTCAATCCAATAGAACCCTTCCGTTGGGGGTGTTAGTGTTTCATCAATTTCATCAATAGGTGTAAAAACCCCTGCATTTACCAGCCGGATTTTCATCTGATTTCACTCCTCCTATCCCCAGGTCTTCACTAGGGACTGCTAAATTAAGCACAGAGAAAAAAATCAGCTTGGCCGGCGGTACAATCAATACATAGGGCCAAATGACGTTTCGAGGGCATGAAGAAGAACTGCTCCCGCCGCCGGCAAGCTGATGATTATCCTGTGTGGTTGCTCATTTTGTACACATATTTGCGAGCTCGGGTCGCCTTCCATCCTTCTTCTCACCTCTTCTTTTCGTTCAGGTATGAAATACTTGTCTAGTATAACAACGGAGTATGCCTCTTTCAAGCAAATTTATTGTGATTTTGAGGCTTCTTCAGCATTGTATGGACTTGACGAAAAGGAGGTTCATGATTTAAAGTGAATTTTAAAGTAATTTAATTGAATACAGCTAAATCTTATCAAGAGCAGGTGGAGGGACTAGCCCTATGAAACCCGGCAACCGGCGTGTAAACGCACGGTGCTAATTCTTGCGGAATTTCTGCAGACGTCTAATCGTTTTCAGGAACATTCTGGCAGATGAGAGAGGCGCATATGACTGTAGATATGACCTTTCTCGATTTCCGAGGAAGGTCTTTTTATGTTCAGCAAGCCGCAGTGCGGCAAAATAACTAAATTCAGCTAAGGAGTGGAAAGACAATGCCAATTAAAATTCCCGACAGTTTACCGGCGAAAGAAGTACTATCCGGAGAAAATATTTTTGTGATGGACGAAAGTCAGGCTTTCCATCAGGATATCCGTCCACTACGGATTGCTATTCTGAACCTCATGCCGACTAAAGAGACGACAGAGACTCAATTGCTGCGTTTAATTGGAAATTCGCCACTACAAGTTGATGTTACTTTATTGCATCCGCGTTCCCATATTTCCAAGAATACTTCTGCTGAACATTTGAAGAGCTTTTACAAAACCTTTGACGAGATCAGCCACCGCCGTTTGGATGGTTTAATCGTTACAGGTGCTCCTGTAGAACAAATGGAGTTCGAGGAAGTATCGTATTGGGAAGAACTGAAAGAGATTTTTGAATGGAGTAAGGACAATGTGACTTCAACCATGCATATTTGTTGGGCGGCACAGGCAGGCTTATATCATCATTTTGGTGTTCGTAAAGTGGCATTGCCTGAGAAATGCTTTGGCGTCTTCGCTCATACGATTAATCAAAATAACATTAAACTGTTGCGCGGCTTTGACGAGGTATTCCATGTACCACACTCTCGTCATACCGATGTCTCCCGTGAAGATATTGAGAATAACCCAGATCTGCAGATTCTGGCGGAATCCGAAGAAGCTGGTATGTATCTAGTGGCTACAAACGACGGTAAACAAATATTTGTGACCGGACATTCCGAATATGATCCCCTATCCTTGAAATGGGAATATGACCGTGATGTGTCTAGAGGGATGGAGATGGCTTTGCCGAAACATTACTTCCCTAAAGATGATCCAGAACGTACACCTCCAGCAGTGTGGCGTGCGCATGCCAATTTATTATTCTCTAACTGGCTCAATTACTATGTATATCAAGAAACGCCTTATGATATCGACCCGATTGTTTATTAATAATAGCAATACAATATAAATTAGGAGGCATTAATCATGGATGACAAACTTAGGATTGAAAGTAGACTGGCTCAAATAGGTTCTCAAGAAGATCCTGCCACAGGAGCAATTAATTTTCCGATTTATAATGCAACGGCATTTCGTCATCCAAAACTCGGTCAGAGCACAGGGTTTGATTATAGCCGCACCAAGAGTCCGACCCGTTCAGTGCTTGAGAATGCAGCTGCGGAACTGGAATCTGGAGATGCAGGATTTGCTTGTAGCTCAGGGATGGCAGCGATACAAACGGTGCTTACCTTGTTCGCTCAAGGCGATCATCTGATCGTTTCGCTGGATCTTTACGGCGGTACCTATCGTTTGTTGGAACGGATTATGTCCAAGTTTGGAATCACTGCTTCTTATGTAGACACGAATGATTTGGATGCACTGGAAGCTTCGCGTCGTCCAAATACGAAAGCTGTATTTATTGAAACGCCAACGAACCCACTTATGATGATCACGGATATTGAAGCCGTGTGCACTTGGGCACGTCACCATGGGTTACTTAGCATTGTAGATAATACGCTGCTGACTCCATTCTTCCAACGGCCTATAGAATTAGGTGCGGATATTGTAGTTCATAGCGCTACTAAGTATTTGGGTGGTCATAATGATGTACTGGCAGGCCTGATTGTATCCAAGGGTGTAGAATTATCAGCTGAACTAGCTATTCTACATAACTCTATTGGCGCCGTGCTCGGACCAACAGACAGTTATCAGTTGATGAGAGGCTTGAAGACATTGGCGCTGCGTATGGAGCGTCACGAAAGCAATGC
Organism: Paenibacillus sp. Marseille-Q9583; assembly: GCF_976954365.1. Lineage (NCBI taxonomy): Bacteria > Bacillati > Bacillota > Bacilli > Caryophanales > Paenibacillaceae > Paenibacillus > Paenibacillus sp. Marseille-Q9583. The sequence continues at coordinate 99,902 of NZ_CDRJTB010000007.1, read as the reverse complement.
ACTAGCGATCGCTCACTACTTATTAGAGCATCCAGCGATTGCGGAAGTGTTCCATCCAGGATTGCCTGATCATCCAGGACATGAAATCCAGAATCGCCAATCTTCAGGCAATACAGGTATTTTTTCTTTCAAATTAAAAGATGCCAGATACGTAGAGCCGCTTCTTCGTCATATTCGTCTTATTGCATTCGCAGAAAGCTTGGGCGGCGTAGAGTCACTTATGACTTATCCGGCTGTACAAACACATGCTGATATTCCTGTGGAGATTCGAAATGCTGTGGGTGTAGATGATCGTTTGCTGCGCTTCTCCGTCGGTATTGAACATGCAGAGGATTTGATTGCTGATCTTGGCCAAGCACTAGAAGCCGCTAGGGCAGAAATTGAGTCCAAGTAACAGGAAGAAATGTTCAATCGAGTGGTAGTGGAGAAATAGAGTATAACTAGCAGTATCGCTTAGTGCGATGCTGCTTTTCTTCTGGATAGGAATTTGCGAAGAATGTAAAAGCATTTTTCAAGCTGTGCAGATTGTGATACGATGAGGAAATGAACTGTTCAATTGTATGAGAAAGGGTTGTCACCTTGAAAAAGAGACAACGTTTTTTCTTCCTGTAATTTTGTGATTCTACCATACCCCTAAGGGTTTAGAAGGAGGATGCGAACGATGAGTGCGATAGATCTTATTTTGGACAAAGCCCTACGGGGTGAACGTCTCCAAATGGAAGATACCATCCGACTGTTCGAGAGCAACGAAATTGAGAAGATGGGTGCAGCTGCAAACACCATAATGGAACGCTGGCATCCAGACCCGATGGCCACGTTTGTAATTGGTCGTAATATTAACTATACGAATGTATGTGATGTCTACTGCCGTTTCTGTGCATTTTATCGCAGACCGGGCTCTGATGAGGGTTATGTATTGCCGGATGAGACGATTTACCAAAAAATCGCTGAGACTATCGCTGTAAATGGTACAGAAATACTGATGCAAGGCGGTACGAACCCAAATCTTCCTTTCAGCTATTATACTGATATCCTTCGCGGAATTAAGCAACGTTTTCCTGAGATTACAATGCATTCCTTCTCTCCTGCTGAGATTATGAAGATGAAAGAAGTATCTGGATTATCGCTCGACGAAGTTGTGCGTGAAATCCATGCTGCTGGCCTGGATTCACTACCAGGTGGGGGAGCGGAAATTCTCGATGATCGCACACGCCGCAAGATCAGCCGACTTAAAGGCTCATGGCGCGAGTGGATGGACGTAATGCAGACAGCCCATAAGATCGGTATGAATACGACAGCTACGATGGTCATTGGACTTGGTGAAAGTATGGAAGAACGGGCATTACACTTACTTCGTGTGCGTGAGGCTCAGGACGAGTGTATTGCCAACAAATACGATTCAGAGGGTTTCTTGGCCTTTATCTCTTGGACCTTCCAGCCGGACAATACTAACCTGAAGCTGGATAGACAAACGCCTGAAGAATATCTGAAGACGGTAGCCATTAGTCGCCTTGTTCTAGACAACATTAAGAACTTCCAGTCCTCTTGGGTAACAATGGGACCAGAGGTCGGCAAGCTTTCCCTTCAATATGGCTGCAACGATTTCGGCAGTACGATGATTGAAGAAAATGTAGTATCTTCTGCGGGTGCGACCTACAAGGTCAATATCGAATCGATTACTCAGCTGATCCGTGAAGCAGGCAAAATCCCGGCACAGCGAAATACACGCTACGATATTCTGCGCGTGTTCGATGATGCTAATGCGAAGATTGATAATGATTTCATCATGCAGAACTAATATATAAATTAAATCAACGCTTGTTGCTCGTTAATCCGTTTAGTGGATGATTGAGCAGCAAGCGTTTTTTTGTAGGGTTAAGATTTCGAAGGTTTATTTTACCTGTGAACATAAATTCATTATTTTATTACATTTTTGTATACACATTATTATCCAAAAGTGATATCATAATCATATCAAAAGAATATCTTATGGGGGTGCTTTTTATGAAGGAGAAGACGCTTCGTCCTGTCAGCGGATTTTGGGTTATCGCATTAATTGCAGTTTGTTTGGCTGGTGGAATCTATGGTGCTGTTCAGGAGTATATTGCAGTACCGGTCATTCTGTTCGTTGTATCAGCAATACTATGTACGAGTATTACGGTTGTACAACCTAATAAGTCGGTTGTAGTTACCTTTTTCGGCAAATATGTAGGGACTATTGCAACGAGTGGACTGTTCGCAGTTATTCCGTTCAGCGTACGTAAGACGGTTTCCCTACGCGTTCGTAACTTTAATAGTGTGAAGCTCAAGGTCAATGATGTTGAAGGTAATCCGATTGAAATTGCTGCAGTTATCGTCTTTAAGGTGATTAACTCCGCTAAAGCCCTCTTTGATGTAGATAAATACATGGCTTTTGTAGAGATTCAGAGTGAAACGGCGCTGCGTCATGTAGCCAGCAAATACCCTTATGATAACTTCAATGAATCTGGGATGTCCCTGCGTGCTAATGCAGATGAAATTGCTAAAGAGTTAGCGACTGAGCTTCAAGAGCGTTTGTCCTTATCTGGTGTAGAAGTCATTGAAGCCCGGCTTACACATTTGGCTTATTCAACAGAAATCGCCAGCACCATGTTGCAGCGGCAGCAAGCTTCTGCCATTCTGTCTGCTCGTCAAATCATTGTTGAAGGTGCAGTTGGCATGGTCGATATGGCGATTAAACAGCTTAAAGAGAGCGGTGTAGTGGAGCTTGACGAAGAACGTAAAGCTGCCATGATTAATAATCTGATGGTGGCGATCGTGTCGGAGCGCGGAGCGAGTCCGGTCATTAACGCCGGCTCGTTGTATTAAGGCGGTGCATCATGGCGGCCAAGAAAAGCTTTCCATTGCGGATCGATCCGGATCTGCATGAGGCGTTGGAACGTTGGGCGGGAGAGGAATTTCGCAGTGTAAACGGACATATCGAATACTTGCTGCGTGAGTCTTTGAAACGTGCAGGCCGCTTACCTGGGAAACGCCGAGAAGAGTAACCTGTTAAGGACAGTTCTAGCGCTATTTCCAGGCTGCAGAACTGTCCGTGTAGGTGACTGTTTCCGCGGTTTACAAAATTTTGCCCCCTCTACAGACTTGACTGTCAGAGAGGACAGATTTATAATTACTCCATAATTCACGTTAACAGCTTTGACAAAGATATGAATGGATTGTTCTGGACCGTATCAGAGAGAGGGAACATAGGCTGTAATTTCCTCCGGTATCCTACTATCGATTTACCCCTTTGTAGCTGCGGTTATGAATTCCCTGAAATGGGATAGTAAGAACCGCCGGTTCATGGTCGTTATTCCATGCTTACGAAGGATTCTGACTCGACTCTGCTTTAAGAGCAGATTGAGAGAATCGAATTTGGGTGGAACCACGGGTGCAATCGCTCGTCCCTTTGCGGGACGGGCGTTTTTTGTATGCGTGGATATTTCCGTTTCGAAAAAATTAAAATTATTGTTTGGCTTAAGGAAATGAAGGAGGAAATTAAAATGGTAAGTATTAAACTTCCGGACGGCTCCGTTCGGGAATACGCAGAAGGTAGTAATATTGATGATGTAGCGGCTTCTATTAGTAGTGGACTTCGCAAGAATGCGGTGGCAGGGAAATTGAATGGTATTGTCGTGGATCTGTCCACTCCGCTAGAGGAAGGCGCATTGATAGAAATCGTAACTTTGGATTCACCTGAAGGCTTGGAAGTTATGCGTCACAGTACTGCCCACTTGATGGCGCAAGCTGTAAGACGTTTATATGGAACAAAGGAAGTTAAGCTTGGTGTAGGTCCTGTTATCGAAGATGGCTTCTACTATGATATGGATTTGGAACATCCGCTTAATCCTGAGGATCTGCTAAAGATTGAAAAGGAAATGGATCGCATTATCTCTGAGAACCTTCCAATCGTACGTAAGGAAGTTAGCCGTAAGGAAGCGCTCCAAATATTCGGTGAGCTAGGCGATCCTTACAAACTTGAACTAATTGAAGCATTGCCTGAAGATAGTGTGATTTCGATCTATGAACAAGGCGAATTCTTCGACTTGTGCCGTGGACCACACTTACCGTCGACTTCTAAGATTAAAGTCTTTAAATTGATGAATGTAGCTGGTGCTTACTGGCGCGGCGATAGCAAGAATAAAATGCTTCAACGCGTATACGGTACGGCTTGGATTAAAAAAGCGCAGCTCGATGAGCATCTTCGTCTGCTTGAAGAAGCGAAGAAACGCGACCACCGTAAGCTGGGTAAAGAGCTTGAAATCTTCACATTTAATCAATTGGTAGGTCAAGGCTTGCCGATCTGGCTGCCAAAGGGTGCTAAACTGCGCAGTATTCTAGAACGTTACATTGTGGATCTGGAAGCAAGTTTAGGATATCAGCATGTATATACTCCGGTGCTTGGTAATGTTGAACTATATAAAACTTCCGGACACTGGGAGCACTATCAAGAGGATATGTTCCCTAAAATGACTATTGACAATGAAGAATTTGTTCTCCGCCCAATGAACTGCCCGCATCACATGATGATTTATAAGAGCTCCATGCACAGTTATCGTGATCTGCCGATCCGTATTGCTGAGCTGGGTATCCAACACCGTTATGAAATGTCAGGAGCATTGACTGGTTTGCACCGTGTGCGTTCGATGACTCTTAATGACTCCCATATTTTCTGCCGTCTGGATCAAATTAAAGGCGAGTTCATTCGTGTAATCGAGTTGATTAAACAGGTATACAGTGACTTTGGTATTAATGATTACCGTTTCCGGTTGTCTTATCGTGATCCTAAGGATACTGAGAAATATTACGCTAATGACGAAATGTGGGAAACTGCACAGCGTATGCTGCGTGAAGTTGTAGAAGAAGCTGGTCTGCCATTCTACGAAGCAGAAGGCGAAGCTGCCTTCTACGGTCCGAAGCTGGATGTGCAGATCAAGACTGTACTAGGCAAAGAAGAAACTCTCTCCACTGTACAGATCGACTTCTTGCTACCTGAACGTTTTGAATTGGAATATATCGGTGACGATGGTCAGAAACACCGTCCAGTCGTTCTACACCGCGGTATTTTAGGTACTATGGAGCGCTTTGTTGCTTTCTTGTTAGAGAACTTTGCAGGATCACTGCCGCTATGGTTGTCTCCACAGCAGGTTAAAGTTATTCCTGTTTCGACTGCCTTCGACGATTATGCTAAGGAAGTTACAGACAAGCTGCGTCGCCGTGGTATCTCTGCAGAGGCAGATTTGCGTAATGAGAAACTTGGCTATAAGATCCGTGAAGCTCAGCTGGAGAAGCTACCATACATGTTCGTAGTTGGCGAGAATGAGATGAATGCCGAGACAGTTTCCATCCGTAAGCGTGGAGAAGGCGATATGGGAGCTAAGCCACTTCAAGAAGTGATCGAGCTGCTGGCTCAGGAAATTGCTGACCGTGTAATCTCCTAATTACTTGAAATAATCAACACCAAAAGTACGTCTAATAACGACCTCTGTCATATGCCCGTAAGGATCGAAAATTGATCTTTATGTATAAAATTTTGTGAATCGGGAAACCTTCGCTAATAAGGGGGAGGTTTATCACATGAACAAAATGGGCATATTTCAGAGGTTTTGGTGTCTTTTCGTCACAATAGTCCTACTGTTGACTGCTGCAGGTATCATTCCTGAATCCAAGCATCAAGCAGTTGTGGCGAATGGGACAGGAGACACATTACAGCACACAGATATTAGCAAAACGCTTTCGAACGAATTGCAACATACTCAGGCTAACTCAGGTTCAATGAGAACCAAAGATCAACAAGCTATTCTCACCACTGGCCGTGCTACCTTGTTATCAAACGAGCCATATTCCAGCGTACCGATCGTTCCTGCGACAACAAAAAATAAACCAGCAGCTACAAAGTCACCACAGAGCACTAAAGCTCCAACTACCAAAGGGAGTGGGGGTACAGGTTCTTCAAAATTGCCGAATTCGGTTCCTGTAGCTGCGCCAGCTCCTGACCAGATTATTACTTCAATGAAAGTGATGGCGACGGGTTATACTGCGGGTTATGAATCAACAGGTAAAACATCTAAACATCCCGAATACGGAATCACCTATTCAGGTGTTAAAGTACGTAGAGATAAGAACACAGTCTCGACTATTGCTGCTGACCCTAAGGTAATCCCGTTAGGGAGTATACTTTATATACCTGGTTATGGATATGGCATCGTCGCTGATACAGGATCTGCCATTAAAGGGCGGAAGATTGATTTGTATTTTGCTACTACGAAACAGGTGTATAGGGAATGGGGCAAAAAATCAGTTGTAGTCCAGCTCATTAAGCGAGGAAACGGTACATGTACAGAAGTGATGCTGAAGAAGCTTACTCAGGCGATTGAGACTTACAATGCTGTACCGCAATCCCTGCTGGAAGAATCCATTTAAGATATAGCGGTTATACTTCAATGAATTTGGTGGATTGAACTTAATTTCACTTGGTCATGCATAATAGTGACATCACCTTGCCATAATACGGACTGGGGCAGAGCAATAGCCTCATCCGAGATGTTCTCTTAGTAAGCATTATCAATGCTGCATAAGGGATAAGGGAGGTGAATTCCGTGGCTAATAATAAAAAATCTAAAGTTCAAGAAAACTACAAAACACCGAATGAAAAATACAATGCTGAGTTTGCTGTTGAGAATGACGGCGCAACTAAGCAAAGTGGAAATACTTCTAAGCCAGCTCAGAAACCGCAACAATAATGTGCTTCTGAAGCAGAAGACTGCTGAATAAAGAGACTGTCCCAATCAGTTTATAACTGAGGGACGGTCTTTTTTTCATTTTTCATATATAATGAAGTAAATGGAATATTACCCCATTCGTCTCGGTCTAGAGACTGAGTGGAAGTTCCTTCTCTCGCCGCTGTTTATGAGCGCTTCCTTCCTGTAGACTAAGGCTATAAGATTGAAGAAGAGAGCGTTCCACTAATTTAAAGGGGAAATGGAATATGAAAAGAAGGTTCACAAGTCAGATTTTTGGCGGCTTGATCCTGATAGGGATTGGAGCCATGTTTCTACTTAGACAGTTGGGTTACACCGATTTCAGCTTAGGTTATTTAATCTCAAATTATTGGCCTGTTATCTTGATCCTCATGGGGATGAAGCGACTCCTGGGTACGGGAGACGAACATCAAAAAGGTGGATCTTCACCTATCGGCGGTTTTTTCTTTCTGGCGATTGGAGTGTTCTTCCTCGGACGAAATTTGGACTGGTTCGATATCTCAGCCGGGGATTTTTTCAAAATGTTCATTCCAATCATGCTTATTGGTGGCGGTCTTTATGTGATTTTTAAACCACGAGGTTCAGTACCACCAGTGCCACCTGCGCCACCATCACCACCTGATTACTTTCCTCCAGGAAAAAGCTCGCTAGATGTGGAGCCGCCAAAACCGCTGGATTCCACGCTAGATGAACAATTCGAGCAGAAATTCGGCAAATCTTCTGGTGGGAGAGACTGGAATATTAATCTGCAAAAAGATGAAGAAGAGGATGAGGATGGAACTGGAGCTTTTAAATCCACCGCTGAATCACGTTGGCAGGAGAAACAGGAGCGTCATGAGCGCAGACGTCAGGAACGTCACGAGCGGCATGCTAGAAGACATGGGGAATGGCATGAGGAGTTCCATAAGACAGAGAGTAACAACAAGGAGTCAACCAATCGCTCTGCTTTTATCGGGGATGTTCACATGGGTCGCGAGCATTTTCAACTGAAGAACACAAATGTCTCGCAGTTTATAGGTGATACTGTACTGGATCTGACGAACGCGCAAATTGCTTATGGAGAGACGAGGATTAATATTTCCGCTTTTATAGGCGACATCAAGGTGTACATTCCGAATGATATGGATCTTGGGATCTCAGTGAACAGCAGTTCTTTTATCGGCGATATGGAAGTTCTGGATCAGTCTCGGAGTGGATTTATGAGCAGTGTTCAATGCAAGACGCCTTATTATAAAGAAGCGGGCAAAAAAGTCCGCATTAACGTAAGTGCTTTTATAGGTGACATTAAAGTTAAAACGGTGGGTTAGATGGGAACAATCTTTAGTAATACCAAATGGTTGTTGTTGTTTTACTTTTTGCTCACTGGAGCCGTAAGCGCCGGGTTGATGTATGCAGGCACTTGCCTTGGGTATATCGAAGTAATGGATTATCGCATGTGGCTGTACTTATGTCTTGGGATCGTGTTGTTCACTGTTGTAATCGGCTATATGGCAGGTCAACGCATTCAGCGGCGGATTGATCATCTGGATCTAAACATGCTGCAGGTGGCAAAAGGGAATCTGTCCGTTCGTATGCCAGAGAGTGATGACCAGTCTTTTGCGAGAGTGTACCATGAATTTAATGTCATGATGGATACGGTTGAGAACAAGATGCAGCTTCTGCAGCGATTGGGTGAACAAGAGGTTATTGAGAAGGAACAGGCAGCGGAGAGTGCGGTGTTGGAGGAAAGAAGACGTATGGCCCGGGATTTGCATGATACGGTGAGCCAACAGCTTTTTGCCATCCATATGTCGGCTTCTTCGCTGCCTAAAGTGCTGAAGGTTAATGAAGCTCAAGGTCAATTGGTAATGGATCAGTTAATTGCAATGTCACAGATGGCACAAAAGCAGATGAGAGCACTTATTGCACAGTTGCGACCGGTGGAGCTGGAAGGCAGGAATCTTTTCGAAGCACTGGAAAAATGGTTTCCTGATTATTGCCGCCAGAACGGCTTAAAAGGAATGAAGGAGCTTGAGCTGCAAGGAGAATTATCTGAGGCTATTGAACATCAGCTATTCTTGATTATCCAGGAGGCTATGGCGAATATTGTGAAGCATGCTGAAGCTAGACTGGTCAGTTTATCGCTGCGTGAAGGGTCAAGACAGGTTGTGCTGAGTATTAGCGACGACGGTCAAGGTTTTGAACATATACAGCAAAAACAGGGATCATATGGTCTTACCACCATGCGCGAACGTGCGGAGAAACTGGGTGGACAAGTGGAGATTATCAGCCGAAAAGGTGCGGGAACGACCATACGCGTACATATCCCTAAGTTTGTGCAAGGGAACTCTGAGTTAGAGGGAAAAAGAGCATTAGGAACAGATACAGAGGACGAGGAGGAATAGAGCATGAGCGTCATAAGAGTGTTGCTCGTGGATGATCATGATATGGTGCGGATGGGTCTTAAAACATATCTGATGCTGGAGCCGACGTTTGAGGTTATAGGAGAAGCAGCAAATGGACAGGAAGCGCTGGAGATGCTGCGTGCTGGTGGACATGAAGGCTTACCCGATCTCGTGCTAATGGATCTGATGATGCCTGTGATGAATGGTGTGGAGACTACTCGTGCAGTGCTATCGGAATTTCCTGGTCTCAAAATAGTTATCTTGACCAGCTTCTTAGAGGATGACCTCGTCGTGGACGCTATAGAAGCTGGAGCAGTCAGCTATGTGCTCAAAACCGTATCGGCAGAGGAACTGATCTACGCACTGCAAGGCGCATTTCGCGGTATGCCAGTTATGACAGGTGATGTATCGCAAGCGCTGACACGTGGCATTCGCCAGCGTACCGTGCAAGGTGATTCCTCCGGCTTGACGGAGCGTGAGAAGGAGGTCCTACTGCTCATTGCTGAGGGCAAGACCAATAAGGATATCGGCGAGGAACTACATATCAGCATCAAGACAGTGAAGACGCATGTCAGTAACCTGCTGATGAAATGCGAGCTGGATGATCGAACCCAGTTGGCTATTTATGCTCATCGGAAGGGTTGGGCCCAGGGGTAGAGGTTTGTTGTTTGTGAAGATTTGCGGTAGGTTATTAGTACAATGCGATTCTGTATGATGCAATACGCTAGGTGAGAGCGGTGTTTAAAGGGATGTTATAGGGAAAAACCCCCTTTAAACTTGATTTTTACGCTTGTTTACAGGATTATAGGGAAATCCTCCGTATAAATCCCTTGTTTTGCTCATAAACAGCTATATTGCTCAGAATTATAGGGAGCTTTTCCCTCTAACTCTTGATTTTTCGTTATATTCGGCTAATTATAGGGAGCAATTCCCTATAATTAGGTTGGTTGACTTCTCAAGCTTCACTGTCCATAAGTTAATTGCGGAATAAGCTAGTTTGTCCAGATTTTATTAGTTTGTAGCTTGCAATTTGTAGTCTGTAGTTTGCAGGTTGTTGTTTATGGATCATGTTTTTATTTTTTCTCTTTTGTTTTTTATCTTTTATCTTTTATGTTTTTCTTCTATCTTCTATCTTCTATGTTCTATGTTGTATGTTGTATGTTGTATGTTGTATGTTCAGAAGTTCGGGCCGCGTTGTTTTCCGCGCCCGAGCTTCTTTTTTTACTTCCCTGCCTAGGGATTGGGTATCAGAGCGAAAAGTTTACGTCCGCCTTTGAAATCATGTTCCACCTGCAGGGTAAATTCATAGGAACATGATTACAAGAGCGGTGTGCCTTCTGAAACCCAGTCCCACCGAACAGCGTGTGCGTCCTGAGATTCAATCCCGTCTATCCGTCTATTCGCCTATATCTTTTATCTCCGCTTAAATTGTTTTTAATGTGACCTTAAGGTTTAAAGTACAAAATAAGAAACAAGAAAACAAATTAATCCTTGTCAGGCGACAGGATGCAGGAGGTAAATAAACATGGACGATAACAAAAACAACTTTAATCGAGACAATGGACCAGCACCAGATCGGGATTGGGACAATAATAACCATAATAGCAATAATAATCAGTCATCCGAATCCGGATCATCATACTACTATTCTTATGGACCATTTAAATCATTGAACAAAGATGAAAGTAACGTAGACGGAAGTGCTCAGCATTACAACCGGATGGAGCCGGAGCGGGTTGAGATTACACCTCCACAACCTGTAAAACAACTTCCATATAACAGTTCATATCGCAGTACAGGCTTTGATGGTAATGGCGGTGGACGAGGTGGAAACGGCGGAGGTGGTTCTGAAGGTGGCGGTGGCTGGCAGTTTAATAAAAAGCCAAAAAGCTCAGTGAAAACAATATTTGTTTCCTTCTTAGCAGGTATGGTCGTTCTCTCAGGTTCTATGTTCATGGCAGATCGAGGCAACTGGTTCACAGGGGATGCAACAACCATTGCAAGCTCAGGATCGAATGGAACGGCGAAGACGACGAATGAGAGTGCTAGTACTACACCTAATACTACTACTACATCATTGGTGAAAGGATCTCGTGATGTGACTGGCGTAGTTGATTCGGTTGGACCAGCAGTCGTCAAGATTGAGACGCTAGTGAAATCCGGTTCACGTAATGGAAGTTCATCCAGTCCGAATTTGAGTGATCCGTTCTCACAATTTTTCTTCGGGGATCAATACAGTGGAAATGGTTCTTCACAAAATGAACAGGATTCCAAATCAGGATCGAATTCTTCATCACAGCTTATCCCTTATGGAATTGGAACAGGCTTCATTTATGAGAAATCCGGCTATATTTTGACCAATCAGCACGTAATTGACAATGCCGATGTAATCCAAGTCACTGTGGATGGCGTAACCAAGCCTTATGAAGCTAAGCTGTTAGGCTCCAGCAAAGATCTGGATTTGGCTGTGCTTAAAATTGAAGGAGATAGTGATTTCCCTACCGTAGCACTTGGAGATTCGGATAGCATAAAGGTAGGTTCAGAAGTGGTTGCTATCGGTAACCCGCAAGGCTTCGACCATACTGTAACTTCCGGTGTGCTTAGTGCAAAAGGACGCAGTATTGATATTAACGAAGAAGATGGTAGTGGAACACGCAACTACAAGAACTTGCTGCAAACTGACGCTTCTATCAACCCAGGTAACTCTGGTGGTCCGCTCCTCAATATGAATGGACAGGTAATTGGTATGAACGTAGCCGTTAGCACGGATTCCCAAGGGATTGGTTTTGCTATCGCTGTGAATACGATTAAAGAAGTCGTAGATAAACTGGAAGCGAACCAAGCGATTCCAAAAGAACCCGTTCCATTCATTGGTGCAACGCTTATGACGATTACGGATGAAGTTGCTAAGCAAATGGGTACAGATATTAAAGAAGGATCTGTAGTTGCAGATATTATCTTTAAATCGCCAGCGTATGCCGCTGACTTGCGCCCTTACGATATCATTACAGGTGCAAATGGAACGAAATATGCAACAAACCAAGATCTGATCGCTTTCATTCAAACGTTAAAAGTGGGAGACAAAGTAACGCTGAATGTGGTGCGTGATGGTAAAAAGCTGGATCTTTCCGTTACAATCGGCAACAAGAATGATTTTGATACAACGACTACTGGGCAAAGTCAGCAACGATAACACCGGACGGTGAATCACGCGGAAGGGGTAACCCTTCCGTTTTTTGTCTAATCATGGTGTGACTGCTACAATAATAAATAAACAGAAACAATGGGGGCTGCTTGATGCGACCGAATATTCTAATCATTGATGATGATGAAAAAATTATTTCCATGCTTCGCCGAGGACTAGCTTTTGAAGGTTACGATGTAAAGACTGCGGTGAATGGAGCGGATGGTTTACGAGCAATCCTAAGCAGCGATCCGGACGTGGTGATTTTGGATGTTATGATGCCTCAGGTGGATGGATTTGAAGTCTGTCGTCGTTTGCGTGAAGGGGGCAGTAATGTGCCTGTTCTAATGCTTACGGCCAAGGATGAAATTGAGCATCGTGTGAAAGGGCTTGATCTGGGTGCGGACGATTATCTAGTTAAACCATTTGCGCTGGAAGAATTACTTGCACGTGTACGAGCGTTACTACGACGTAAGAGTGAGCAAAGTGGCGGCAGTGAGCAAGCGGTTACTTACGAGGATATTACCTTGGATGTGGATTCACGTGAAGTGACACGCGCCGGCAAGAGACTGGAGCTGACAGCGAAGGAATTTGAGCTGCTGCATCTCTTTATGCAGAATCCGAAACGGGTGCTTTCGCGTGATCTGATCATGGATAAAATATGGGGTTATGATTATAGCGGTGAATCAAATGTACTTGAGGTATACATAGCTATGCTACGTCAAAAGACGGAGGAGCATGGCGGTAAACGCCTCATTCAAACGATCCGGGGTGCCGGTTACATTCTAAGAGGTGACAACTAACATGTCTATAAGATTGCGGCTGACTGCTTGGTATTCAGGGATTTTGGCCGTTATGCTGCTGGCCTTATCAGCCGCAATTTACGGTTTTGTCTATTTTAATACGTATGGGGACTTGAAGGATCGACTAAGAGTACAAGCTGAGCAGACGAAACCCTTGTTTAGTATTGATCGCTACAATGGTGAGTTGAAGCTTGGAGGAGTCAGACGTCCTGAAAATTCTAATATGTATACACAGATTTATACTTATGGTAGCAAAAGCTTATCACAGTCGACAAATATGATTAATTTTGGGCTACAGTTTGATTATCCTGCCCAAGATAAAGTTGTACAGGGATATCGTAATGTTGTTGTAGATGGTAATCAGTTTTTGATCTATGAAATGCCTATTTCTTTAGAAATAGAGAATTTTAATAATAATCCAGTTGCTGTATTGCAAGTCGCTGCCTATGTGGGTGAGCAGAATAAGCTCTTGGAGCGTTTGAAGAATATATTGCTTGTCGGTTCTTTTGCTACCTTGATCGCGGCATTTACCTTTGGTTTATTCCTGGCCCGTAAAGCGATGAGTCCCATTGGAAAAGTGATTGAAGCTGCAAATGGGATTCAGACGGGGACTGACCTAAGCTCCCGTATTGAATATGATGGACCTCCAGACGAAATAGGTCGCCTCATTGAGACTGTCAATAACATGCTTGGGCGTATGGAAGGATTCTATACAGAGCTTGAGGATTCTTATGCCGCGCAGCGTCGGTTCGTTTCCGATGCATCACATGAACTGCGGACGCCTCTAACGACCATTCGTGGGAATATCGATCTGCTGCAAAAAGTATGGGAGATGGAGCCGGGCGAAGGGAAGATGAGCGAGGCTGAAATTCGCCAGCTCTCGATGGAATCGGTGAAGGATATTGCGGACGAGTCTAAGCGAATGAGCCGACTTGTAGCAGATATGCTCTCTCTTGCGCGTGCTGATACAGGGCGAACCTTCGAGATAGAGCCGGTGGCACTGGAACCAATGATGACTGAGATCGCGCGTAGGGCATCCTTCCTGCCTCGTCAAGCGGAGTGGGTTACAGGGGATATGTCCGTCTTAAATGGAAAATATGTTGTGGGTAATAAAGATTATTTACAACAAATGTTATTTATTTTTATTGATAATGCTTTTAAGTACACGCCTTCTGGCGGGGTAAGTTTAGATACGATTTTCTATCAGAATCAGGTTGGTATTCGGATCACCGATACGGGGATTGGTATGGACAAAGATGAGGTTCCATATATTTTCGACCGATTCTATCGTGCAGATGAATCACGTGGAATTACGGAAGGGATTGGGCTTGGTTTATCTATTGCTAAGTGGATTATTGACGAGCATGGTGGGTCTGTGGAAGTTGTTACACGTCAAGGCGAAGGAACTACTTTTGTGATCTGGTTGCCGCTTCTCTTTGCTCCGCCGCTGGAATAGGGTATAATTTAAAGTGTGTCCTATTACAGAAGTCAACGAAAGCAGAAAGTTGGTGAAGTCATGGAAGTCATTAAAATTTCTCCCCGGGGATATTGCTACGGAGTAGTCGATGCTATGGTAATGGCACGGCAGGCTGCGCAAAATCTCGATCTTCCCCGGCCGATTTATATACTGGGCATGATTGTTCATAATAGTCATGTTACGAATTCGTTTGAGGACGATGGCATTATTACCTTGGACGGTCATAACCGTCTGGATATTCTCGATAAAGTAGACAGTGGAACCGTTATATTCACTGCTCACGGAGTTTCACCTGAGGTACGCAAGATGGCTAGGGATAAAGGATTGACTACGGTCGATGCTACCTGTCCAGATGTGACAAAGACGCATGATCTCATTCAGGAGAAAGTCGATGATGGTTATGAGGTTATTTATATCGGTAAGAAAGGCCATCCGGAACCGGAAGGTGCTGTCGGCATTGCGCCAGAGCATGTGCATCTAATTGAAAAAGAAGATGAGATTACAACTCTATCCATTCCTTCTTCACGGATTGTAATTACGAATCAGACCACCATGAGCCAGTGGGACATTAAAAATATTATGAAAAAGCTACTAGAGACCTTCCCAGGTGCTGAAGTGCATAATGAGATATGTATGGCTACTCAGGTGCGTCAAGAGGCTGTTGCGGAACAGGCGGGTCAATGCGATCTAGTGATTGTCGTTGGCGATCCACGAAGCAACAACTCTAATCGTCTGGCACAGGTGTCGGAAGAGATCGCAGGTGTTCCTGCTCATCGGATTTCTGATATCTCTGAACTAAACACCGACTGGCTGAAGGGTGTAAATATTGTGGGGGTTACCTCTGGCGCGTCTACACCTACACCAATTACCAAAGAAGTTATTAATTATTTGGAGCAGTACGATTCCGAGAATCCCGAGACATGGGAGATCAAACGTACAGTGAATATGGCGAAATTACTTCCTCCGGTTAAGAATAAGAGCACAAGCACTACTTAATGCGCTGTAAGCGAACTTATATATTTGTGTTAGGACAAAAGTGCGTAACCTCGTATATCGAGGTTACGCACTTTTCTATTTAGAAAAAGCGGTTTCATCTTATAAATCAGGAAATAGGATTGACGGTAAAGGATTTTTAGAGTAAAATCGCTTTATCGGTTAAAAGCATAAAAGCTTAAAAGCTTAAAAGCGAACACGCGTCGTAGTGCGAGTGTGTTGAGCGAAATTATTATAAATTTTAAGTGTAGAGAGGAAGTTATTAGAATGATCGTCATTACATCCAATCAAACGCCAGAAGAGCAGGTTAAAGATATTATTGCAGTTATCGAAAAAGAGGGTCTGCAGGTACATCTCTCTAAAGGTGCAGATCACACTGTTATCGGTTTAGTAGGAAGTGTCACTCCTAAGCTTGCAGAGCATTTGCGGCAAATGAAGGGAGTAGAGAACGTCGTAAAGATCTCCAAGTCTTATAAGCTAGCTAGCCGTGATTTCCATCCAGAGGATACCATTATCGATATCAAGGGTGTGAAGATTGGTGGAGAGAATCTGGTGATTATGGGTGGACCATGCGCCGTTGAGTCTCCAGAGCAGATTGATGAGATTGCCCGTCTGGTTAAAGCTTCAGGTGCTCAGGTACTGCGTGGAGGCGCGTTTAAGCCCCGTACAGGTCCATACAGCTTCCAAGGCGTAGGTGTAGAAGGTTTGACTATGATGGCTGAAGCAGGAAAGCGTCATGGCCTATTAACCATTACAGAGGTTATGACACCAGAGTATGTGGATATTTGTGCAGAGCATGCTGACATCCTCCAGGTCGGTACACGGAACATGCAGAACTTTGATTTATTACGCAAGCTGGGTACTTGTGGAAGACCTGTCCTTCTGAAACGCGGCTTCAGTGCAACCTATGATGAATTGCTCAATGCAGCGGAGTACATTTTGGCAGGCGGAAATAAGGATGTAATGCTCTGTGAGCGTGGTATTCGTACATTTGAGACTTACACACGCAATACGCTGGATCTATCAGCTATTCCGGTTCTACAAAGCTTAAGCCACCTTCCGGTAATCTCTGACCCAAGTCACGGCACTGGACGTCGTGAGTTAGTTGAACCTATGGCTAAAGCTTCGGTTGCAGCTGGTGCAAATGGTCTAATCATTGAAATGCACACAGATCCGGACAATTCTATGACAGGTGACGGTGTTCAATCGTTATTCCCTGAGCAGTTCGATAATCTGCTTAAGGATCTAGAAAAGCTCGCTCCGATTGTTGGACGTAAGTTTTCAACTTCGCCAGAAACCGTTTCGGCGCTATAATTTTTAAGAATATAACAACCTTGGAAGTCCTCTAAACCCGCGGTACAGCGGGATAGTAGGGCTTCTTTGCTATTGGATAAGTTAGAAATGTCATGAATATTAGCGAAAATAATGGATTTCACGAAAGCGTTAGAATATCTTACATTGCTGAAAGAAATACCTGACATAAGCATTGACGATGTTAGGTATGAGATTTATAATGACGACAGCAAATAAAAATGAAACAAGAACATTTGCATACTGTGAGGGGCTTAATGTTCGGAACTTGGGGGAGGAAAAATTCATGTCGGTTGAAAAAGTGTTGCAAACAATTAAAGAAAACAATATCGAGTGGGTAGATTTTCGATTCGTAGATTTAGGTGGCCGTGCTCACCACATTTCTCTGCCTGCTTCTGAAGTGGAAGATGAAACTTTTGTAAATGGGGTAGCATTCGACGGTTCTTCCATCAAAGGATTCCGTGGTATTGAAGAATCAGACATGGTTATGATGCCTGATCCGAACAGTGTGTTCATTGATCCGTTTACAGCTCATCCAACGCTGAACGTTATGTGCGACATTTTCACTCCTGATGGTGAACGCTATGAGCGCGATCCTCGCGGTATTGCTGTGAAAGCAGAAGAGTTCCTTCAGAAGAGCGGAGTTGGAACATCGGCATTCTTCGCACCTGAATCTGAATTCTTTATCTTTGATGATGTTCGTTACGAGAGCGGTATGAACAGCTCCTCATTCTTCGTAGACTCTGAAGAAGCGGCTTGGAATACGGGGCGTAAAGAAGAGGGCGGAAATCTTGCATTTAAAGTAGGCGTTAAAGGTGGATATGTACCTGTAGCACCTGTGGATTCCCAACAGGATATCCGTAGTGAAATGTGTCGTCTGCTTGCTGAAGTGGGACTGCGCATTGAGCGTCATCACCACGAAGTAGCAACTGCAGGCCAAGCGGAAATTAACTTCCGTTTTGATACCTTGAAGAAAACTGCTGATAATCTCATGACTTACAAATATATTGTACAAAACACTGCACGTCAGTACGGCAAAGTGGCAACCTTCATGCCAAAACCACTGTTTGGCGATAATGGTAGCGGAATGCACGTACACCAATCGATCTTTGACGGAGACACTCCTTTATTTTACGAAAAAGGCGCTTATGCTAACTTGAGCGAAATGGCGCTTCACTACATTGGCGGTATTTTGTACCATGCACCAGCCTTGATCGCTTTGACTAACCCAAGCACCAACTCATTTAAACGTTTGGTTCCTGGTTACGAAGCACCGGTTAACTTGGTATATTCCAAAGGAAATCGTTCTGCAGCAGTTCGTATTCCAGTAGCGGCTGTGACACCGAAGGGCTGTCGTATCGAGTTCCGTACACCGGACTCTACCGCTAACCCTTACCTGGCATTCTCCGCAATGCTGATGGCAGGTCTGGATGGAATCAAGAACAAGATCAACCCACAAGAACTGGGTTACGGTCCTCTGGATAAGAACATCTACGAATTGTCCGATGCAGACAAAGAAAAGATCCGCAGCGTTCCAGGTAGCCTGAGCGAAGCGCTTGATTCTTTGGAAGCTGATTACGAGTTCCTTACAGAAGGCGACGTATTTACTAAGGACTTCATTGATAACTATATTGCTCTGAAACGTTCCGAGGCTCAAGAGGTTGCGATTCGTGTTCATCCACATGAATATTCTCTGTACTTCGACCTGTAAGATTGCTCAAATAATATAAAGCTTAAACAAATAAAGGTGTTCCTAAGTCATGGAAATGACTTAGGAACACCTTTTGTATTAATCCTAACAAAAATGAGGATATCTTTGGCCATTGATATGGCTAAGGATATCCTCATTTTTGCTTCTATAGTTTAATATTCTGCCCTGTAGTTCCACTTTAATTAAGTAGAGGTATTACTAAGGAATCTATACTAAACCCCGCTCAGAAGCGCCGCAGGATTCTCTTATGATGAGCTCTGGCTCCACGCTGAAAGAGCTCGTGCCTGATTGATTGTTTATTAAATCATACAGCATTAACGCGGCTAGGCGACCGATCTTATCTTTATTTTGTTTAATCGTAGTCAAGAGTGGTGTTGTGTAATTACAGGCTTCGATATCATCACAGCCGATAATTGCGACAGTACCAGGAACAGCGATAGAAGATTCTTTAAGGGCACGCATAGCCCCGATAGCTAGCTGATCAGAGGCCGCGAAGATCGCTCTGGGTAAATTGCCATTCGCAATCATTCTACACATGGTCTTATAACCGCTGGCTTCAAAGAAATTGCTCCCGTTTAAGAACCAGTTTTCGTTAATCGGTAGTCCTAAATCTTCAAGCGCTTTGCGGAAACCACTTTCACGTATATTGGAGATTTCTGATTCTGAGGAACTGCCGATATAGCCAAGTTCTCGATAGCCTAATAAGTAAAAATGTTCGACTACCTTAGTGGACATCTTGAAATTATCAGACATGATATAACCGGAATTGTCGCCTGATAGCTTTAAATCTACGCCGATGCAAGGGATAGAGCTATTGTCTAGTTCGCTAATAGAGGTTTCTAACTCTTGCCCGGAAATTAGTAGGCAACCATCTACATTAAAATGCTGACATCGGGCAAGATAATCATTAGTATCGCCACTTTGAAATTTTTCGTTAGAGAAAAAGATCAGGTCGTAACCTAGCAGTCCCATTTGTTTTTTGAAGGAGTTTAGGACTTCGATGAAAAAAGGATGGGTAAAGTCAACATTCAGCATGCCTGCAAATATAACACCAATTAGATTCGATGATTTTGTAGCTAATGTTTTTGCTGAATTGGAGGGAGTATATCCGGTTTCTTTTATGATTTGTTGTACCCTAGTCTTGGTGTCTTCCGAAATATCGCTGTAGTTATTTATGATTTTAGATACTGTCGAAACAGAAACCCCAGCTATTTTCGCTATGTCTTTAATGTTATAGGCCAACTTTAGTCCTCCTTATAATGAGAAACACTCTGTAATCTATGATGAAAGTGTAATTGAGTTAGGATTTTTTATGGATTTCAAGTATAAATTACGAAACGTTTTCGTAGATGATTTTATAATTATATAGGAAGATAGTCAATGGGTGATTAGTTTTCTCGCAGGAATGTCCTTGATATCAAGGATTTTTATAGATATATGATCAAAAATAGTTCAAAGACTAAGAATAAAAAAGACTTTACAAAGATAAATAACGATGTAATAATAAAAACAACGAAACCGCTTTCTGTATTATTGTCGTTAAAGTTTCGTGATTTCAGGAATTAAAATAGTGTTTCGTTAAAAGGTCGTAACAAATTATCTGGGGGGTAACAAAAATGGTAAAGAAGCTTTCTGCAGTATTGTTGAGCTCAGCGCTAGTGCTCTCATTAGCAGCATGTGGAAGCGGCAACAACACAAAAGGTGAGGCTACAAATGCTCCGGGGAACGGAACAGACAAGCCAGCATCTGGTGACAAGAAAGTGATTAAGATCTTGCACTGGAAACAAGAGAACATTAACAAAGTCATTACAGACATTAATAAGAAGTTTGAAGAGAAATATCCAGAATATAAAGTGGAATACACAACCACTGGTCCGGATGATGAATTCAAACAAGCGCAAAGAGCGAGAATCACAGCTGGTGACGTAGACGTCCTTGCCGATCTTTCCGGTATGAGATTGTCTCCGAAAGATTGGACACCAGGTGCGAAAGTGCCAGACTGGCAACAATGGATTGATTCCGGTTTGATTGCTGATCTGAGCAACGAAGCTTTCGTTAAAAACTACAATGCGAATGATATTGCCAAGGCGGGTACGTACAACGATAAAGTGTATGCGATCCCAACCGGTAAAGTAGCAATGTCAGGTTTCTTCTATAATAAAGAAATGTTTGAAGAAAACGGTTTGACTGTGCCTACTACATGGACAGAATTCATTAGTCTTCTTGATACTCTGAAATCCAAGAGCATCGTGCCAATCGTAGTGGCTGGTAAAGATGTATGGCCTTTGAAACTGCCAGTGTTCGGTTTGCAGTCTAAGATTCTAGGTGGCGGCGACCAACAAAAATGGATTGAAGGCGTTTGGAAAGGTACTTCGGCGTTCAACGATGCTGAGGCTGTGGAAGTGCTTGAAAAAATGAAGACGCTTCAAGATAACTACTTCATTGACGGTTTCTTGGGGATTGACTATGCAACAGCACCCTCGTACTTTGCAACAGGTAAAGCAGCTATGATCGCTGACGGAACTTGGGATGCTCCTACGATTGCTGCTGCTAATCCAGATCTGAAATTCGGATACTTCCCAATTCCAGCTACTGAAGACGCTGCTAAAAACAATTCACTTGTAGGTAAATACGATGTAACTTGGTATGCAGCAGAAAAAGGTCAAAACAAAGAAGGCGCTCTGAAATGGTTGGAATTCTTCTCCGAACCAGAAAACTACACAGAATATGTTAAAGCTGCAGGCTTCTTGCCAACACAAGATAACATTGCAACTGACAGTGACTTTATTGACAAAGAGCTTGCTCCTTACATGACAGGTGACTTTGAGCTAGCTTATGAAATCATGATGATTAACCGTGACAATGTAGGCGAGCACATTGCTGCTGAAGGCGTTCATACTGAATACCTGGCACCAGGCGGCGAATTCAAAACCGCTAAAGAGCTTGCAGATGTACAACAAAAAGAATGGGAAGCTGCAGCTCCTAAATAAGCTGTTATCCCAATAAACAGATATCTATAACATACTGTGTACAACATCGGGGTCTGTTCGTACAGACCCCGATCATTTTATTGAATTAGGATTGGGTAGGTGAGAGAAATGTATCCGTTCGGAAAAGGTATAAAAAGATATTTACCACTTCTGCTGCTTATGATTCCATTATCATTGTACGTTGTTTTTTATTTTGGACCCTCTATGATGACAGTCATCTATTCATTTACAGATATTACGAACGTTCCTGGAAGCAAGTTGAATTTCGTAGGCCTTGACAATTATTATAGTGTTTTTAACTCCGGAAATTCAGGCGAACGTTGGGATTCCATTATACGGACTATTTATTTCATGATCATTGTTACAATCGTACAAAACGGTGTCGGTCTCCTTATGGCCGTAGTGATTAATCAGAAGCTGAAAGGCGATTATTTTTATCGCGCAGTTTTCTTTTTACCGGTTGTGCTTGGTGTATCGGTAGTTGCACTAGTATGGGGCTTGATGTTCGATCCGCTAAGTGGTCCCGTAAATCAACTGTATGATTCATTGTTCGGTTATAAAGATATGTTCTTTGGAAGCTTCACCCATGCGTTTGGTTATATTATATTTACGCAAATTTGGATGTACATGGGTTATTCCATGCTGATTTTCCTTGCAGGACTTCAATCCGTTCCGAAGGATCTGTATGAAGCTGGATACATTGATGGAACCACGAAGTGGCAATCTTTTAAGAACATTACGTTCCCGCTTATTGCGCCATCGTTCACCATTAATATTATTTTGTCCATTATCGGTGCGATGTCCACCTTTGATATTATTCTCGCAACTACGGACGGTCGCTTTAACACAAGAACAATGGCTTATGACGTGTATAAAGAGACGTTCCGTGGTTCTCTACAGATGGGACTTCCATCCGCGCTTTCTGTGGTACAGTTCCTTATGATTCTGGTCTTCGTTGTATTTGCAGTTAAACAAATGCGTAAGAGAGAGGTGGAGTATTAATGAAAGATTCCAAAACCGCCAAAACTCTCTCCTATATTCTGATTGCAGTATTGCTCGTTTTGTATATCATGCCGCTATTGTTTGTTATAAATATTTCATTCAAGTCCTTCACAGATTACCTGCTAGACCCGATCGGGCTTGTGAAAAGTATTCAATGGGATAACTACAAGGAAGCTTGGCTAAAAGGTAATTTCTCAAATTATTTCCTGAACAGTCTGCTGTATACAGCCGTAGCAACAGTGCTAACACTAATCGTTTCGTTATTCGGAGCTTTTCCGGTAGCGAGAAATTATGTAAAGTGGAGCGGGTTTATCTATTTGTTCTTCTTGATGTCACAGTTCTTGCCTAACCCTATGGTTGCACAGTTCAAATTGATGCTTACCTTGAAACAAGAGCTTGGATTTGTGGGCTATGATACGAAGCTGGGTTATATTCTCCTAAAAACAGGAGGAACAGGTATCGTCTTCATGATGTTCGTAGGTTATATTAAAGGGATCAGCCGTGAGATGGATGAAGCTGCAGGTATGGATGGTGCTGGGTATATGCGGTATTTATTCCAGATCATTATGCCACTGATGAAACCTGTTATCGCAACAGGTGTTATCCTGACGGCCATTACCATTTGGAATGACTTTGTAGGTCCAATCATGTATTTGCCAAGTCCGGAACATTATCCAATTACCTTCGGGCTTAAAGAATTCCGCGGTCAATACGGAAACAACTGGCCTATGTTGGCGTGCGGTATCATGATCGTATCTGCACCACTTATCGTCCTGTACACCTTCATTCAAAAGTATATCGTTGACGGTGCATTGGCAGGTGCGGTTAAAGCTTAAGTAGATGTGTAAATGAGAGGATGGGGACAATGGACCGCAAAAAAATTCAAGGCTTTGAATTCACCGGAAAGGATGGAGAGTTCAAGCTTCAGCAACCGGATCATAGTAGTTTCTTATACTTCCCTCTAGTAAATGAGGGGGGGATGATGTCGACTGTAACCCCGAAGCTTCATGGTCAGGCGACGACTGGTCATAATACATTTTTAACACCGCCCTTATCTGTTGAAGATTTGCATAATTCACGCGCCTCACGTAATTTCTGGGTTTACGTCGAAGGCAAAGGTGCTTGGTCTGCAGCTGGAAACTCTGCTAAGCAAAATGCAGCGTTCTACACCTCATCTGCTGATGATGCAGTACTTGAGGCTGGATTCCTATGGCATCGTGTGACTCGCAGCAACTCTGAGATGGGTGTCAAAGCTGAGATTACCAGCTTCGTACCTAGCGGTAATGATAAGGTAGAACTTATGAAAGTTACGTTGACGAATACGGGAACAGAGGAGCTTACTCTTACACCAACGGCTGTAGTTCCCTTGTATGCCCGTTCCGCAGATGATCTGCGCGATCACAGACATGTAACCTCCCTGCTGAACCGGATTTACACCTCAGCTTATGGTGTTGAGGTTCAACCTGCACTATCTTTCGATGAGCGTGGTCATCGCATTAATCACACTTCTTACGGTGTATTTGGTGCAGAAGGTGATGGCAGTCAGCCTGATGGTTTCTTCCCGATTCAAGAAGAATTTATTGGTGAAGGTGGAAGTCTTGACTGGCCAGAAGCTGTTATTCTGAATACTACGCCAGAGATTGGTAAAGGTGGCGGCGTGGATAGAGAGGGTTATGAAGCCGTTGGTGGTCTTCGTTTTGCTTCAATTACCTTGTCTTCTGGTGCAAGCCATTCTTATGTCGTAGTTATGGCAATTGATAGTGATAGAATTAACGTTGAAGCGTTGATGAGTAAATATGGTACATCTGAAGCTTTTGATCATCTGCTAGAGGAAACTAAAGCGTTCTGGGCAGACAAAGTGAATATGGTAGAATTTCATACCGGAGACTCGGATGCAGATCAATGGATGAAATGGGTAACCATCCAACCGGTCCTTAGAAGACTGTATGGTAACTCCTTCTTACCGTATCATGATTATGGTAGAGGCGGACGTGGCTGGCGAGATCTTTGGCAAGACTGTCTGGCACTGCTCATTATGGAGCCTGCCGAAGTTCGTAGCCTACTCTTCAACAATTACGCTGGTGTGAGAATTGATGGCAGTAACGCAACCATTATCGGTCAACAGCCAGGTGAATTTATCGCTGACCGTAACAACATCCCTCGTGTATGGATGGATCATGGGGCATGGCCATTTTTAACAACGATGCTCTATCTGGATCAGAGTGGTGATCTTGATTTCTTGTTGCAAGAACAGACTTATTTCCGGGATACGTTTATGAGTCGTTGTAAGGAACGTGATACTTCATGGAATACCTCTGTAGGCAGTGATCTTAGAACAGTTTCTGGGGAAATCTACAAAGGTACGATTCTGGAACATATTTTGCTGCAAAATCTAGTTCCGTTCTTTAATGTGGGAGAACATAATAATATCCTTCTCGAAGGCGCGGACTGGAATGATGGCCTCGATATGGGGGCGGATCGCGGAGAGAGTGTAGCATTTACATCTTTCTATGCTAGCAATCTATTGGATATTTCCCGGGTGCTGCGTAACCTTAAGACTTCTAAAGGTCAGGAAACTGTTGAATTAGCCGAAGAAATGCAGCTACTGCTGGATACCCTTAACGAGTCTGTGGATTATGGTTCTGTATCAGGTAAGCATGAGAGATTGGATCGATATTATACTGCCGCACCAAATAAGGTGAGTGGAGTTCGTGTATCTCTCGATATCGATAAAGTAGCTGACGATCTGGAGCAAAAAGCAGAATGGTTATTTAACCATTTGCGTAGCAATGAGTGGGTACAGAGTGAGAATGGCGATGGCTGGTTTAATGGTTATTATAATAACGATGGTGAACAGGTAGAGGGTGAATTTTCTGAAGGCGTTCGTATGACGCTTACGGGCCAAGTGTTCCCGCTTATGGGTCATGCAGCGGCTCCGGAGCAAATTCCACACATTATTGCAGCTGTAGATCGTAATCTATTTGATGACAAGATTGGATACAGGCTTAATTCCCGTTTCGGTGGGATTCAGCAAAATCTCGGTCGTGCTTTTGGTTTTGCTTTTGGCCATAAAGAAAATGGGGCCATGTTCAGTCATATGACCATCATGTATGGGAATGCATTGTACAAACGTGGTTATGTAAAAGAAGGTCATAAGGTCCTTGAATCTCTTTACAGCTTGAGTACGGATTTCGAAAAAGCCCGTATCTACCCAGGTATTCCTGAATATATTAACGAGCACGGCAGAGGGATGTACACGTATCTAACAGGCTCCGCAAGCTGGCTCTTGCTAACCATGGTCACTGAAGTATTTGGTGTGAAGGGCAAGCTGGGAGATCTATTGCTAGAACCTAAATTAGTAAAAGAACAATTTGATTCCGAGGGTAAAGCATCAATTAAGACTATCTTTGCAGATCGTGAGTTTGAAGTGGTCTATAAAGCCACTGGAAGCTTTAACTATGGAGAGTACCAAATACACTCCGTTACGTTGAATGGCAGCGAGGTGACGCTGCAGCGCGGCTCAGGAAGTGCGATTATTCCACGTGAGGAGCTACTTGCTCTGCAGACAGAGAAGCTTCACGTGATTGAAGTGACTCTGGTGTAATCTTAACTAGAATTTTTATAAACGTCTGCACCGTTATGAATAGCGGCTGCAGACGTTTTTTTGAAAATTATAAAAACTAAGGTTCTTCATAAATGATATAATGCGGCTAATTTACTTATTTGTTGAATGATTGAAAGGGGTTTGTGAAGGATGGGTTACAGGCTGTCAAATGGCGTATTATCTGTGGATATCGCTGATATTGGAGAAGATTATAAAGGGACTCGTTTTGACTGGACGGGGTTTATCACACAAGTTACGTTAGAAAAGGGTAACCATACGTTTTGTGTGCCAGAGAGCTTGAAGGAAGGCGAAGGTACTGGCGGAAGTGGACTATGCAACGAGTTTGGCATTTCCCGGGCAATTGGGTATGATGAAGCGCCGATCGGAGGCTGGTTTCCAAAGCCCGGAATCGGATTGTTACAAAAGCTGGATTCGCAGAGCTATAGCTTTCAAAATAAATATCCACTAACCCCCTTTGCTGTTGATATGGAGGTTAGGGATGATTCGATTACATATACTGTCCAGCCGATGGAAAGTAATGGATACGCGATGCTCTTGACCAAAACGATCTCTATAAAGGACGACCAATTGAAAATTGCATATGAATTGCATAACAAAGGGGATAAGCCAATCCAAACCGAGGAGTACATCCACAATTTCGTAGGAATTGATGGTTTGAATATAGGTTCGGATTTTGAGTTGCGCCTCTCGAATGGGCTCAAAGTAGAAGAGCCAGAATCTCAATACACGAATAATTTGCTAGAGGTAGCTGGTAATGCCCTTACTTGGTCAGAAGAGCCAGACCGGTCATTTTACTGCAAGCTGAGTGGCTGGGGAGGTCCAGAGGCTGAGTTCAATTGGGAGTTGGTTCATAAGCCTACTGGAACAGGAGTACGCGAGAGCGGAGATTTCCCAGTAGCACGAATAGCGCTATGGGGAGAACGCCATGTGGTCTCACCTGAAGTTTTTGTGAACATTAGTCTTTTACCGCATGAAAGCAAGTCCTGGAGCCGAACTTATCATTTTTTCACATCATGATAAGCAGTAATCAAAGCTTTTATGTGAATAATTATACTTGCTGGTGTGTGAGATTATTGCTATCATAAGCGATATCCATATTGATAGGAGAGAAAGGGTGGGGAGTAGTTTTGAATAAGAGAGCATACAATTTTAATGCCGGACCGGCAGCATTGCCGCTTACGGTACTGGAACGCGCACAAGCGGAGTTTGTTGATTTCCGAGAAAGTGGAATGTCTATCATGGAGATGTCGCACCGTGGAGCAATCTACGAATCCGTGCATAATGAAGCGCAGGAACGTCTGCTTTCGCTCCTCGGCAATCCGAAGGGCTATAAGGTATTGTTCGTACAAGGTGGAGCAAGCACACAGTTTGCTATGATCCCTATGAACCTGATTTCCGAAGGCCAAGTAGGTAGCTATGTTATGACAGGTAGCTGGGCAGATAAGGCTTATAAAGAAGCTAAATTGGTAGGGGGCGCTCATGTTGCTGCTTCTTCCGAAGACAAGAAATTCTTAGCTATACCTGAATTGAGTTCGATTAAAGCTGCGGAAAATGCTGCCTACCTTCACGTTACTTCCAATGAGACCATTGAAGGAACGCAATATGCAGAATATCCGGATGCTGGCTCGATTCCGCTCATCGCAGATATGTCCAGTGATATCCTTTGCCGGCCAATCGATGTCAACCAATTCGGAATGATCTATGCTGGAGCACAAAAGAACCTTGGTCCTTCCGGTGTGACTGTAGTTATTGCTAAAGAGGAATTGCTCGCAGAATCACCTTCTAACATTCCAACTATCATGCGTTACAGCACTCATTACAAAAATAACTCTCTTTACAATACACCTCCATCTTTCTCTGTATATATGGTTAACGAAGTATTAAAATGGATTGAGGAGCAAGGTGGTCTTGCTGGTATCCATTCCAAGAACCTTGAAAAAGCGGGTCTATTATATGATCACATCGATGGAAGTGACGGCTTCTACAGTGGTGTTGCTGAGAAGAGCAGTCGCTCCATTATGAACGTTACCTTCCGGATGCAATCGGAAGAACTCGAAAAACGGTTTGTTAAAGCTGCTGAACTGGAAGGTTTTGTCGGCTTAAAGGGACATCGTAGTGTGGGTGGCTTGCGCGCTTCCATTTACAATGCAGTTCCTTACGAAAGTGTTAAAGCACTTTCTGATTTCATGAACCATTTCCGGCAAACTCAAGGTTAATGAACTCTATCGTAAACCTTCCGCCTATGGGTGGAAGGTTTTCAGTTTGTTTGGAGAAGCTATGGTTATGCACTAGAGTAAAACATCTGGCTATTAAGCCTTTAGAGAGGAAGGAACCATATAATGGCACTCCATATCGTATTAGTTGAGCCGGAAATACCGGCCAATACTGGAAACATTGCGCGTACCTGCGCAGCAACAGGCACTCATCTTCACCTGGTTCGCCCGCTCGGATTCCGTACAGACGATGCTACATTGAAAAGAGCAGGATTGGATTACTGGCACGCTGTTAACATTGAATACCACGACTCTTTTGCTGAGGTACTTGAGAAGTACAGTGAGGGACGTTTCTTTTACGCAACGACGAAAGCGGAGAAGAGATATAGCGATTTTGATTTTCAGGATGGAGACTTCTTTGTCTTTGGTAAAGAAACGAAGGGGCTTTCTGCTGAAATTCTGGAAGCGGGTAAAGAAACAAAAATGCGCATGCCAATGAGTGATGCCGTGAGATCGCTGAATCTATCGAATTCTGCAGCTATTATTGTATATGAAGCCCTTCGACAGCTGGATTTTCCCAATCTTGTTTAGAAAAAAGACATTTTTTTTGTTTTTTTTCAGCAGGATTCGACATTTTAATAACGAAATATAATGAATGAGCCGAAATATATAGTAGCTACAAATTATTAGTTGAACAGGAGAGGTGTACGTTAGATATGAAACCTGCTGGTGTAGTTCGCAAAGTGGATCAGCTGGGTAGAATTGTTCTGCCTAAGTCCCTGCGTAAAAGGTATCAGATGAATGAAGGCGACCCGGTTGAAATTTTGGTACAGGGTGACCATATCATCTTGGAGCGTTACCGTCCAAAATGTGTTTTCTGCGGATCAATGGAAGGTGTGAGTGAATATAAAGATCGTTATATTTGCGCTGCATGCCTATCAGAAATGACGCAATTGCCAAGACACGCCTAGGAAGTACATATTTACACATTTAGAATTCTGACAGCCAATAGTTTTCTAAATAAAGAAACTGTCCCATTCGTAGATTTCTCTACTTATGTGGCAGTTTTTTTGTTTCAGGCTTATAAAAAAATGCCTCAGAGCCAAGTGGCTGCTGAGACATTTCTTGCTTATAGACCTTTTGTTTTGTCGTCGTTGTAAGATGAGGTAAGGATGCCGACCATAAATAACACAAATACGATAGTTACGATCCAAAAGGTTAATGAGAACGACATACTGGCACCTCCATTAGCAAATGTATTCGTTATCAAGATTATACCCTGCAAATCAATAAAAATAAACGCAAATGTGATATGTTGCATAGACATTTTACTATAATCATTTAAAAAACAGGAAATTTGTTGGTACAGCTCTAAGATTTCCGTCTGATGGCTTGTTGACTACTCTTCCATTGAAGATGAGTGATGACGATCCTCCACCATCCAGATTATAAGCATCCATGACACCCATGTTATATAGCTTGTTCTGAATCTCCTCTAGCCGGGCACCAGAGCTGCCAAGCTCATTATAGCCATCCGCTACAAAGATGAGAAGCTGATCATCCTTATAATTACCGATTACTGTACGTGGCGCCCGATTGGGGGATGTTTTCCACTTTTCCGGGATCGGTACTTTGACGTTGTTCTTAAGTAGAACAGGCACAAAGGTTGCACCAAATACGGGTTCGAGTTGATCTAACTGTGCGCGACTGTAAAATTTCCCGCCGATTAACTGTCCGGACTTGTTCAGACCTACGAAGCTGAGATCCTTGAATGTCGGCTCGAAACCATTGAGATACTTTCCATCAACCACAGTAGTGCTTAAGGGATAGCGTTTTCCGGCTTTATCCGCAAAACCTCCAGCATTAATACCTGCAATAGCACCATGACTTTGTACAGCGTGCATAGTGGTTTCTGCGCCACCAGTAGCTTCCTTCGCAAGACTCATCTGCATCGCAGTTGGATCCTTCAATTTGATCTTCAAAGCATAGGCCTTATAGTTACCGGGATTCAGCTTATACAGCTCGATTCTAATCCGGTCGCTAGTAAGGACCTCCGAAGGTATTCCAAGCTTGGCGGATATCCGGCGGTTATAGATAAGCTCAGGACGGTTCGCTTGAGTCTTCGCTGTCTCGACTAACTTATTCATAGCAGTAGTGGTTCCTTTATATAGCTTAGCGCTAGCGCTGACTGCATCTATGGTGTAGGATGCAGTGCCTTCGGCTAGGGTTAAATCCTTTTTTAGGATAGCTGTTTCATTTAGAGGCCCTGAGATAGGTGTGAATTGTCCTACATCAAGATCCAGCTCGAGCGGTGGTCGATACCACCACATACATATCAGTAAACCTAAAAAAGGTGCGGTCAGAAGCATAAAGAAACGGTTCACTCTTTTGACTGGCGTCATCATTTAATCAGATCCATTTCTTTCTTCAAAGCTTCTAACTGTTTGCTAACTTCGCTCAATTGCGTATATAGCTTGTTACTATTGTCTGTCTTGGCACTTGCATTATCTTTAGTGAAGGTTAATAGTTCGTTAAAACTTTGCACTGTATTCTGCAATTCCTTCACTTCTTCAGTGAGAACGGCAATTTTCGACTCATAGTCGGTCTTAAGAACGGTTAGCTGCTGCTGGCTCTGATTGCTAAGTTCGCTCAGCACTTGCTGCTTCAAATGGTTTGTGTAGCTGTATACAGCATATACACCAATTCCAATCATCACGATCCAGAACAGTAAAAACCATTTTACGGAAGGGCCGCTTCTCACAGCAGCACGGCGCGAGTGTACCGGGGACGTTTCCGCTAGCGGTTGCATTTGATCACCTCGGGTTGGTCTTTTTTTCAAGTCCCCATTCTATCAGACTTTGACTAGTTTCGCAAAAATGTAAGAGAGTGTGAAAACTAGAAAAAGTAATTGCATCCTATTAAACTACTGCGATACAATTTCTATAGATTGGAATTTCTGATAGACGTACTCAAGGTAACCAGCGAGAGAATAAACGAACAAGTCATCATACTTCCTTGCTTGCGTTTAAACCGGAAACGCTGCGGCGCTTTCCTTTCTGGATGATTATATAAAGCAGGAGGTCTGGGCATTAATGATGAAGGTTTGGCAGGTGGTTATTGTGGGGTGTCATCCTACAAGTATGCTGGGGACAAAATTGATTTTGGAAGAGGGAGGAGAGCTTAAAGTTCTAGGAATGTATTCAACTTGGGACGAAGGCGCTTCCATCGTAAGGGAAAAGAATCCCGAGCTAGTGCTGGCAGATTATCATATGCCTGAAGGTAATATTGAGAGTGTGCTGTTAAATATGAAAAAAAGCTCACCAAACTCACATTTTGTCGTGATGACGGATGAAGACGGCAGGGATCTGCTACAGCCCCTCATAGAGCTGGGAGCCAGCGGGATCTTCTCGAAAGGAGCTTCTCCTCATCAGCTTTTACAGCTGATCTTGGGTTTAAGAGTAGGTTTTCTTTCAATGCCGCTAGAATGGATAGAAAAAGGATCCTGGCCGATTTCGACTTCTAAAGGACTGGATGATGTTCTTCAATTGACGCAGACAGAGATGTTTATTATGGAGCGAATCGTTCAGGGGATTACTTATGATAAAATAGCGCTTGAAATTGCAGTAAGTCGTCGTTCGATTGACAATTACTTGCGCAAAATTTATGTGAAGCTTGATGTTTCGACGCGAGCGCAGGCCATTGAGAAATTTGCACTCTTTTCAAGACAAAACAGGCAAATCTACGCATAACCCAAGCTATACGACATAATGAGGGGAAAGGTGGAATATTCTTGAAATAGAAGAAAGCGTATCACGTTAAATGGATAATCGTCCTCGAAAGAGGATAACTTAGCCATTTATACTTGGTACTAGGGAAGGGGGATTTCGCATGCTTTACCAATTTTCTGCTCGCGCGCACACACTGCTATCGTCACCGCTTCTAAGTATTCGCACCCAAACACGGAGAAGCTCCATGATATCGCTTGCTGAAGAATTACCAGCGGAAGAACTGTTCCCATTATCGCTGCTTGCCGAAGCAGCCTCTACGGTGATATCTGCAGATGCAGGAGCACTTCAATATGGTGATCCTGCAGGGTATGGTCCACTTCGGGAGTGGCTTGCCGGGGATTGGCTCAGAGAAAAAGGGGTAACTGTTACTGAGGGTGGAGTTCTGCTAACAACGGGGAGCCAGCAAGCGATTGATTTGTTGTCGCGGGTGTATATTGATCCGGGAGATCGTGTATTAGTAGAAAATCCGACATCTCCAGGATTCTTGCAAACTCTTCGCATGCAGGGTGCCATCATTATTCCTGTAGAGGGTGACTTGGACGGGCTTCATCCCGATCATTTGCGGAGGCAAATTGAACTGCATAAGCCTAAGATGCTGTTCGCAACACCAAGCTTTACGAATCCAAGTGGTATCCTATGGAGCTTAGAGAGACGGCGTGAGGTGCTGGGTCTTTGTATCGCGTATAACATCCTGATTGTAGAAGATGATTCTTATGGTGATTTACATTTCCAGAAGTATGGTGAACATTGGGCAATAAGATATCCATCCTTGTATGCGCTGGAAAATAAAAGTGATGGCGGACACGTATTATATATCGGTTCGTTCAGCAAGACCGTTGCGCCCGCGCTGCGGACGGGCTGGGCTGCGGGTAGCCGGGAAGTGATCGGGATGATGGCTGCTGCAAAGCAGATGGCAGACTGGCAATCAAGCGCATTAAATCAGCGGCTCTTGCATCATTTGTTGGATGTGACCGCTTTTGATCTTCGTGAGCATATTGCGCAGCTGAACCGAGAATATAACACCCGACTGAAGTTAATGGTTGAACTGCTAAAACGTCCAGCTTGGAAGGGAAGCTCCTACGACCTGCCGTCAGGAGGTATGTTTCTATGGGTATCTCCACCGGAGGGGATGGATGTTATGGCACTGCTAAAATGTGCGCTAGGTAAGGGAGTGGCATTTTTGCCAGGACCGTTATGTAGTGTGGATGGAAGCGGAAATCACATTCGTCTTAACTTCAGCCATCCCGGCCGGGATGAGCTGCTACTTGGTATGAATCTGATGAGCGAGGCGGTTAAGGAGTTCACGGCTCGGAGTTAGGTGGGTAAGTAATCTGATGGATTGGGCGTATAAAAGTAACAAACAGGTTGATGAGTGGTCATAGGCGTAGGCAGATATGCGGTCAGATGCGCAGGGTGATGTGTAGGCGGATGAACGGGCAGATCATTGAATGACACACTCAGGAAGTCAATACGGTCAGAGTGATGCATTAGCCAAGGAGTAGAGCGCGGGGGAGGTCATTATAGGGTATTTCTCCCTATAACTGGCTGATTTGTATTCTGAAATGGAGACTATAGGGAATCTCTCCCTCTAAATTTCGGAAAAAGCTCTTTTTATGGAGTGATCTATGCATTTATAGGGAGGAATTCCCTATATTTCAGTTTTTAGCGCTTATATTTAGAAATTATAGGGATGATTTCCCTATAATTTAATGTATCACCTTGAGATTGATTCTTCGAATGTTAGATGTGTTTCTATGGCTTGACGGATTGGAACACAAAAAGCATCCCGTAAATGGGATGCTTTTTGGCGTTACCTAGACATTGTTACGTGTGCATTAGAATAATAAGTTTAAAGTCCGAGTAAATGATTAACCTGATTAAAAGACGAAAGTCGAAGTGAAAGATCAAATCGAAGAAAATGATAAAAGTCAGAGTGAAAGATCAAAAGCAGAGAAAAAGATAAAGGCTCCAGAAAAAATTTGAAATCGAAAGAATTTTTTGCTTAGGACAGGCATGCTAATTACTGTGCTGATTGCTGTCATTGGAGGCGCCGCCAGTTATAGCGGCGTATTCTACTAGCGCGGCCTGACCGGCTGGGGTCAGGGTATAGCGCCCACGGCTGACACGGTGGAACCAGCCGTAGTAGTTGTGCTGCAGCATAGCGGCGGCGTTCGGTACGCCGCTACGCTTCCGCAGCTCGGCCGGAGTGATCCCGGCCGAGCGGGCGCTTGAGGCAGCGCTAGGGGCACCGCTTCGCGTGCCAGCCGCCGCTGCCTCCCGTGCTGCCGTGTCCCCGGCAGCACGCCCCTCCGGCGCTGAGCTCAGCGCCGGAGCCTGTGCAGCGGTGCTCGCCGCTGCACGTTTGCCCGCTGCGAGCGAAGCCTTCGCAGCGGCCTTCTCGGCAGCGACGGCGGCCTCCGCCTCCGCTGCCTGCAGAGAAAGCGCGACACGCAGCGCTTTCTCACGGTAGGCCGTCACGAGCTTGACGCGCGTGCTGCCGCCGATGTTGTAGTCTCCGCTGCGCTCGCGGAACTCATAGAGCAGGCGCTCGCGCCGCCGCTTGTTGCTGCGCTGCACAGGCGGTGTCTCGTCCGGCTCGACGAGCACCTCGACCAGCGGGGCCTTGGTCTTATAAAAAACAACGGTGATCAGCCCGAGACCAAGACGGCGGCACAGCCCGCTAAGCTCGCCCCAGCGCTGGTTCACCGCCCCTTTTTTATCACGGACACGTTCTACTGCGAGATAGACCGTAGGACTGAGCTTTAGCCGTTCTACCCCTTGCAGGAGCAAGGCGAGGTTGAACGATTTTTTCATCTCTACGATTAGAGGGTGCTCTAAATCCTCACGAATACCCACCAAATCACAAGTCCGAACCTCACCCTTGATGCTGTATCCTTGCTTTTCAAAAAAAAACTTCAAAGGAGCATACAGCTCCGTTTCATGTCGTACCGCCATAGTGTCACTCCCGTAGCCCTTTATTTTCGGGTTTCCATTAAGGTTTTACTGCGATTTTATGATTCTCTATTATAGCACAGCAAAAAAGAGGTCAACTATTCCACGCTTGCCGCATAGGTATGTAATACACTTTTTAACGCTATAGGAGAGCAAGTAGGAGCGCAAGAGGAGGCAGCGAGCAATGGATATTTTTGAGCGAATAGCTTCGTATCGGGCTGAGAACGACCGTTTGGCGTGGAGCGGGACCTTCAAGCAGTATATAGAACTTTTGAAAAAAGACCCCTCTCCCGCAAAAACCGCTCACTCCCGCGTTTATGACATGATTAAGTCGCATGGCGTAGAGGACATAAACGGACGCAAACGTTATAAGTTTTTTGAACAGGAGATTTTTGGACTTGATCGTGCAGTCGAAAAGTTAGTGGAGGAATATTTTCATTCTGCAGCACGCCGGCTAGATGTTCGTAAACGGATTCTGTTATTGATGGGACCTGTCAGTGGGGGGAAATCGACCCTAGTCACGCTGTTAAAAAGAGGTTTGGAACAATACTCGCGGACGGATGCGGGTGCGGTATATGCGGTTGAGGGCTGCCCGATGCATGAGGATCCACTACATTTGATCCCCCTGGAGCTTCGTCCAGAGATTGAAAAAGAACTCGGTGTGCGTATTGAGGGCAACTTGTGCCCGTCCTGCCAGATGCGGCTGAGAAATGAATATGCGGGAGATATTGAGCAGGTTAAAGTGGCTCGTGTTATTTTGTCAGAAGAAGAGCGGGTAGGGATTGGTACCTTTAGTCCATCCGATCCGAAGTCGCAAGATATTGCCGATTTGACCGGAAGTATCGACTTTTCGACCATTACTGAGTTTGGTTCGGAATCCGATCCACGCGCTTACCGTTTTGACGGAGAGCTGAACAAAGCTAACCGTGGGCTGATGGAATTTCAAGAAATGCTCAAATGCGACGAAAAGTTTCTATGGAACCTGCTGTCACTGACGCAAGAAGGCAATTTCAAGGCTGGCCGGTTCGCGCTGATCAGTGCGGATGAAATGATCATAGCTCACACCAATGAAACCGAGTATAAGTCGTTTATTTCTAATAAAAAGAATGAAGCGCTCCAGTCCCGTATGATTGTTATGCCTGTTCCGTATAACCTCAGAGTATCGGAAGAGGAAAAAATCTACGCGAAGCTGATCGCCCAGAGTGATATGAACCATGTGCATATTGCGCCGCATGCGCTGCGTGCCGCTGCTATTTTCTCGATCCTGACCCGTCTGAAAGAAAGTAAAAAACAAGGTATGGATCTGATCAAAAAGCTTCGCATGTATGATGGTGAAGAGGTCGAGGGCTACAAAGAAGCAGATCTCAAGGAGATGCAAACGGAGTATTTGGATGAAGGCATGTCCGGAATAGATCCGCGGTATGTTATCAACCGGATTTCCAGCGCTTTGATCAAAGGTGATCTGCAGTGCATGAACGCACTGGATGTGTTGCGTGCAATTAAAGACGGTCTGGATCAGCATCCATCGATTACAAAAGAGGAGCGGGAGCGTTATTTGAATTTCATCTCCATTGCCCGCAAAGAATATGACATTTTAGCTAAAAGCGAAGTGCAAAAGGCCTTCGTCTACTCTTTTGAGGAGTCCGCCAAGACATTATTTGAGAATTATCTCGATAATATCGAAGCCTTCTGCAATTGGTCCAAAATCCGCGATCCGCTTACGGATGAGGAAATGGAGCCAGATGAGCGGTTAATGCGTTCGATTGAAGAGCAAATCGGTATCTCTGAGAATGCGAAAAAGGCGTTCCGGGAAGAAATCCTGATCCGTATTTCCGCGTATTCACGCAAAGGGAAGAAATTCGAGTACAACAACCACGACCGCCTGCGGGAAGCGATTGAGAAGAAGCTATTCACAGATCTCAAAGATATCGTCAAAATTACCACCTCGTCCAAAACGCCGGATGAAAGCCAGCTCAAACGGATCAACGAGGTATGCGCCAGACTGATTGATGGGCATCACTACTGCCCAATTTGCGCCAATGAGCTACTGAAGTATGTGGGAAGTCTGTTGAATCGGTAAGCAGCAGGATGAACATAAGGTAGTAAGAATAACAGATATACAATGAAAATGAGCTACGCTCTAAGTCGATTATGACTGAGCAAGCTCATTTTTTTGTTATAGAGATACAATTATTAACTATATATCCTTCGTACGAAGATTTTTATATTCCTTTGGAGTAACGCCGCTGTATTTTTTAAATACGGTTGAGAAGTATTGTGCACTAGAAAATTGGAGTTTTGAGGATATTTCTGTGATGGAGAGTTCTGTATTACATATGTAATTCATGGCTTTATCAATTTTTGTGATACAAAGATAATCGTTCACCGATATATTCACGTATTGTTTGAAAATTTTCGATAGGTATCGGGTAGTTATGTTACAGTTGCTAGCGATATCGTCTAGTGTGATATTGTTTTCTACATTTTGTCTAATGAAATGGATAGCTCGAATTGCTATGGGATTATTTATTCTGAATACTTTACGAACACTTTTTTCAATCTCGCGAGATAATAGAAACAGTAATTCGTAGATATAAATATTTGCTAGCGATACGTGGTACATATTCACTTCAGTATTCACTTCTTCGCAAATACGCTCCACACATGAAAGAATCTGCTTCGTATATGGATGGAAGGTATAGGCTATATGTTTATCTGACATATAATGTAAAAATCTTATATAGTCATTAACTTTGGGGTCTGCCGCAATAAAGTTTTCTGGAGAAAAGTGAACTTGTAGAAAGACGGCTTCTTGATCTGAGTTTACATGAAAAGAGTGAATCATATGAGCGAAGATGACCATAATTTCACCTTTATGAACGGTAATCCTCTCACCATTAATAATGATGTCACATTCTCCTTCTTTCATTAAACAGATTTCCAGATTCTCATGGCAATGAGGTCCAAAAAAATAACCGGGCTTCAAGGTGCGCTCTAATGCATTATAGATTAATTCCTGATCAGACTCATGATATAAGAGATCAACAACTCGGTTCATAATAATCTCCCCTGATAGTTTTCAGACATTTGTGTAAAAATTCACCACTTATTATAACTCAGTGTAGCATTGAAACTATTAACTTTCCAGATCTAAAGTGGGGTGATGGATAGAATCACAATTGTTTTTAGTTCTGTATTTCAAACAGATTTTTCAATATGGGTTATATTTTGAAAGAATAAATCAAATAAAATTGTTAAAATCAAAAATGTAATTTGAAAGCGCTTTAATTAATATCGAATAGACTATTATAAGGGGGAAAGGTACGATGCATAAAAAAGGTAAGAATAAGATTTTTCGATTCATGATTTGGATGATGATTTTTTTGATGGTTACAAGTCAATCAATCATATATCCAAGAAGTATGTCTTATGCTGCTGAAGGAGAAATTGGTGACTCGTTAAGTGCAGTTCACGAACAAGTAATTAAAAGTGTTTCTCCAACCAGGGTTCAAACTTCTGTTGGTGAACCACCAGAACTCCCTTCGGTAGTACAAGCAGTTTACAGCGATGATTCCATCGGCGAAGTAATGGTTAGCTGGGATGAAATCGATCCTTTAAGTTATGCGAAGGTGGGGACTTTTAACGTAGAGGGAAATGTTAAAGCCTCAAATGTCAAAGCAGAAGCGACTATTACGGTAACGGATACACAAGAGGGCACAATTGAAGAGGCGGACATAGAGGACTTCTTAAATGACATAAAATTAAATGTTCCTGAGGGTCAAGGGGCACTATCGTATACGAATAATTATCAGTCAATGGAACCGGAACCAATGACGTTCGTTAAAGGAGCAGGAACAACTTCTGTAAATAATGGACTAACCATTGCGATAACTAAAGTGGATGGCGGTGGAGCGATTGCAACATGGGATAAAGCTCCATGGCTATCTGCAGGAATTATTGATACAACGATGCGCTATACAAGTTCAGTTTCAAGTAATGTTGGTTTTGTTATAGGATCAAATGATACAAATCAAGGGGTATCTATCCGTTACGATGCCAATACAGATTGGGTAATTCAAAGTCCGGATGGTTCAGGTAATTGGGAAGTATTCGAGGGTCCTGAACTGAAAACAGATATAGATTATCGAATACAAATCGGCTTTCATGGTACGAAGCTCGTGGTAATAGTTGACGGAGTGACATACTACAATAAGGATACGGATTTATTGAATCAGTCGACAGGGATTGGTCAGGTAGGTCTATATAAACGTTTTGCAACAGGAAATGTCTCTATTAAAGAGTTACGTATTGCAGGTGTAGGTACAAAAGATAAACCTTCAAACGTCATTGATTATGTTCAAGACTATGAAGATCCTAATTATATACCTCACTGGTCAGGTTTAAATGCTCAAGTAGTGACCGATCTTACGGGAAATAAAGTTCTTTCTCTGAAAAAAGGATCAAAAGAACGAGGTGTTGATCTAGATTCCCCACAGATTCAAGAGGGTACACTCTCGTTAGATTTCAAGCTGATTAATCCAGCAAAACTAGGTAGCGGTCAAGGCTTTGCGTTTGGTTTTAGAATGAATGAAACGGCGAGCATATTCAATGAGATTGGGGTTGACCCTAGCATCTGGATACCAGAGTCTAACTCGGGTTGGGGAAGTAAATTAAATATTCCTTACCCGATCCAAGGCAGATGGAATAATCTCATGTTCAATTTTAAAGGAAAAACAATCACGGTATTTTTGAATAAAAAAGAGATCGGTGATATTACTTTTGCGCAATTCTCAGAAGTAGCTGGGTACTTCGGTCTTCGAATTCGAAGTACGGTAGAATTGCAGATAGATAATATACACTATACAAATCAGATCATAAAACCCAAACAAATTATTCAGTATAGTAATGATTTTCAAGACAGTATAACAGGTGACTGGAGTAACGGTGCAACGTCTACCATTATTACAGAAGGCAGCAACCGAATTCTAAAGTTATCTGATCTGAACGGTGAAACATGGAATGCAGATGCTCCGCTCCTACAGAGCGCGACTTATATGGCTAGTGTGAAACCTACGAACACCAATATCGGATTTGCTATTGGTAACAATGCTCTTATTACATTTGATGGTACGAAATGGACTTTGAAAAAGGGTACCAGCATCATTGATTTTGTTGCATCTGGTACTAGTACTAGTAGTTCAAATCCTAAACCTTTCGTCTGGAATAAAATAGGTTTACAATATTCTGACTCCTCTGTAACCCTAAGCATTAACGGGGCTGAATTGTATGCAAGCTTACCGGCAGGCCAGCAATTTGGAGAAGGACGTTTTGGGGTGGTTGCTCAGGATACCATATATATCGATAATATTCTTTTTACCGAAGAGTTTATGGATATGAATACTTCTACACAAACGGACAAAATGATTTACGAGGAATATTATGAAGGTGATTCTCAGCCTAATTGGGATGGGTATCATGCGACACCGCAAGTTATAGATGGATATTTGACAGGGACTATTGATGCTGGAGCAACTGCTTTTAATAGAGATATAACAGCAGTATCTAATGGGATCTATCAAGTGAAAATGAAGAGTGATGGTGAAGTTGGTGTTAAACTGGGCAATATCACCATATATCAAGAGAGCGCGGGAAAATGGAAATATCTGTTGGAAGGTAGCGAAGCTGCCATTGGCAATGCTGATGGCATTGCAATAAGCAAAGATTATATTTTACGTGTGCAGGTCATTGAGAAGGAATTAAGCCTATATATAAATGGAGTATTGGTCGGTAATGTACCAGTATCTGCATATTCACCAGGAGCATTTGGGTTATATAATACAACTGATGCTGCAATTAAGGTGAATGTAGATGCAATAACCGCAGAAGAAATCAGAGTATACCAACCGAATTATTCGGCACAGAATTGGGGCTCTCTGGATAGTAGTAATCCGGTGGTAGAGAGTAACGGAGATGGTCAAATTCAATTGAACATGCCAGGTGTAGCACTAGCCGTGGATAAGGATAGCCCTAAATTGATGGATCAGAAAGTTACTTTTGATTACAAAACAAATGTAGACGCTGGAGCAACTGGTGGGCGATATGGATTTATATTAAGAGGATCCACGGATAGCGCATATGTATCGGTTAATCATGACATTAACGGCGTTTGGAAATTATTCGCAAATGGGAACGAGGCTACTTTCTCAAACTCATTTGAGATGCTAGCCGATACACTTTATCATATCGAACTTCGTTTAGTAGGAACTACCATAAGCTTCAAGATTACGGACCCAGGTGGTGTGACAACGGATATGGGATCGGTATCTGAAGAGGAAATGACTATGCAGCCAGGTTGGCTTGGACTTCGATCTTGGTATGGAAGTAAGAAGATGACGGTGAGCAATGTAAAGATGGTAGAGCTAGAGTCACTACCTAAGCTTCAGGTTGCCTCAGAGACAGATACGATCACTAAAGATGGTTTAAATGTTACAGTATATAAAGATTTCCCGGGTATTGTTGAATATCAAGTTGATGAACGTAAACTACAGGCTAGCGAGGAGCAAACGAATAGTCTGAAGATCAACAATATGGATTATGTGCCTCGCACCATATCTAATAAAGAGAGCGATAGTAAGTATCAGTATACAATGATGATTGACGAGATTGGTGTTGTCATCGAAGCACATATTGAGGCAAAAGCGAATCATGTCGTACGTTTTGAAATTGATAAAATAACTGAAAAACCGGATGGGTTTGTTGTCCGTTCGATTCAAATTAACAATTCTCTAATCCATGTGAATAGCGCTATGGAAAATGCAACGTATGCATGGAGTAAATCGGATGGAGCATGGCATGGATTAACAGAAGAACTGGTCGATAACATGAATCTCATGAAACAGAGTAGCGCTTCAGGCGTTACGATGGCTATGGTGAGCGGAAATGGCTTGGGAGCATCGATTGAAGACAATGTAATCAGCGGTGGCAATAAACTGATTGTGACCACGGAAAAGAAACCACTTGTCAATAAAGTGACAGTGAAGCCGGGTACTTGGACGTATCGCCATCTTCAAAGTAATGAAACGGAAGAACTGCCTTGGTATGAGGTAGTTGTGACGAATGATCGTAATAATGACGGTAAAACAGATTGGCAGGATGCAGCTGTTGCTTATCGGACGAATATTTATAAGGAGCCATTTGGTGCTCGAGATATGCAGAACAATATGATGTACATCGCATTCAACTTTGCTAGCCAGGCAAATGATCCTTTCTTGAATTCGTTGGATACGGGTAAAATTCTGTACAATTATACAGATGGCTTTGGGCAGATGATTCTTCATAA
The DNA here is from genome assembly GCF_976954365.1 of Paenibacillus sp. Marseille-Q9583. NCBI lineage: Bacteria > Bacillati > Bacillota > Bacilli > Caryophanales > Paenibacillaceae > Paenibacillus > Paenibacillus sp. Marseille-Q9583. The sequence goes on along the minus strand of NZ_CDRJTB010000007.1, from coordinate 57,348 downwards.
GGGGTATCAGGCAGAGGGCCATGATGATGATATTCCATCCTATTCCAACATTGGTGTGAGGCAGGGTGGATTGGATGAATTAAACTATCTCATCAATGAGGGCGATAAGTATAATCTTAACGTGGGTGTTCATCTCAATGCAACAGAGTATCAACTTGATGCTAACGAGCTGAATTATTCCAATTTAAATGGTGCATCATCAAAAGGACCAACAGTAGATCGTCTCTCCGGAGGTTGGGATTGGATTGATACGTCTTATTATGTTGATCAGACGAAGGATGTCTTGAGTGGCAATCTAGAGTCACGTTTCAAAAATTTATATAATCTGACCAAGGATTCTTCCAACCCGAATGATCCTACATTAGACTTCTTCTATATTGATGTGTATACAGGCAATGATTACAATGCCTATAAATTGCTGCAATACGCTAATAACCTTGGACTAAAGGTAGGAACGGAATTTGCTGGTCCATTAGAGCCCGGTGTGGATTTTGTTCACTGGGGTCCGGATTTAGGATATCCGAATAAGGGGAATTCTAGCATTCTATCAAGAATAGTGAAGAATAATCTAGATATTTTCGTTGGAAATGCCTTATTCAAAGGACAAAAAATACCAGGTGTGACAACATGGGGAGATTCCAAACCGGATGTGCAGCAAGGTGTAACCGTATTCTTCAATGAAGTATTACCTACGAAGTTCATGCAACATTTTGGTGTTATGAAATATGAAGAGGATCAAATTACGTTTGATAATGAAGTGATCTCTAAGAGAAATAAATTAACGAATATGATTGAGTTATCTAAAAATGGCAAGCTCATATCTTCTTGGAAAGATACGGGGACGACAACAGATGAATCAGAGCGTCATACTGGTGAAGCGAATTCGTTAATTCCTTGGGTTTGGGATATGAAGACCAATAAGATCTTGGGTGTAAACGAAGGTGCAAGACTATATCACTGGAATACAACAGGCAACGCGACAACTTGGCAGTTGACGAATGAATTTAAAGATGTGAGCCAATTCAATATGTATGAGCTGACACAACAAGGCAAAGTGTTAGTCGATACAGTTGTTGCTCATGATGGATCTCTCACGATAAATAAGGCTAAGAAGAATACACCTTATGTGCTTTATCCTACATCAGCGGATGCTCTAGTATTGGTCCCTGCTGCAACAAATTGGGGTGAAGGCAGTCTTATTAAGGATTTCGCCTTTAATTCTGAGCAATTGAATGTTCCAGGTTCCTGGACAGCTGATGATCTAAGTAATATTACAATCAAGACAGTGCAAGGTGATCGCGAATACGATACCAGCAAAGAAATGAACAAATCGAATTGGAATAAATACGCTGAGGTTGGAAACAAAGCGGGTATCTTGTCTCAGGAAATTAATGGACTACAGCCTGGTGAGGATTATACTGTCGGGGTGTGGACTCAGACGGAGAAAGGAAGAATATCTTCTCTGCAGGTTACAATTAACGGTAAAACCTATTCTAATCATGTGACAGGGCAGGACGGTATCCATAACTCATCCTTCAAGTATGTCGATACAAATTGGCAGAGAATGAATGTTGAATTTAAGGTTCCTGAAGGTGTTACTACTGCAACAGTGAAGTTGCTAGCTGATTCAGGAGTTGGTACAGTACAATTTGATGATGTTCGTATTTGGAAGCATACGTCAGTGGAGAAGGATCCTACGAATAAAAATTATGTTGTGTATGAGGATTTCGAGAATGTGTATGAAGGTTGGGGTCCATTTGAGTATGGTGGTGGGTCTAGACAAATTCATATTGCAACTGACCAAAGTAATCCACACGATAACAATCCTATCGTTCAGGCAGCTGAGAACAAAGTTGGTCCTGTGATGACTTGGGTTCTGAATGGTGAAAACTCACTAAAAATGAATGAAACAGATGTGGGTAAACTCATTAAAACAAACGAATCTAGCGTGAAATTGAAGCCAAATAAAGAATATGAGTTAGGATTTATCTATACTTCAGAAACGAATGTTGGTTATGAAGTGTCGGTACAATCACGTTCTTCAAAAGAGATTGTATTAAAGGAAACGCTAGGTAATTTAACCAATCCAGGCAATAAAGCTGGAGAAAATGGCGGTTATATCCGATTCAAGCAAAGCTTTACAACCGGTAATCAGGATGATTATCAAGTAATTTTCAAAATGATTACCAAAGGTTCGGGAAAAGCTACATCTGATTTTGCTTTTATTCTAGATGATTTTTATATTAAGGGAAGTAATCTAGACATCTCTAAAGATCTTCTTCAACAAACGATTACCGAGGCAGCAGCATTAAAGAGTTCAGATTATTCATCTGAAACCTGGGCAATAGTTGCGACTGCTCTGGATAAAGCGGAGAAGATTCTGAAGGACCCTAGCGCTACGATTACTTTACTAGATGAAATGCGAGTAGAGCTTGAAAATGCAATAAAAAGTCTTGTATTCGCTCTTAGCATTGTAGCTATAGAGGATGTAAAGATTGAAACAGAAGTTGGCTTGGCGCCGAAACTGCCTACGGAAGTAACTGTGAGCATGACCAATCATACAACACAGAAAATGTTGGTTGTATGGGATGCGATTCATTCTTCGAGTTATGCGCAAGCGGGGAGTTTCCAAGTGAAAGGCACGGTTGCTGGGACTGATATGAAAGCAATAGCGTTTGTAACGGTCAAAGCAAAGGAAAGTAATCAATCAGGGACAGATTCTGGTAATGTTTCTAACCCAAGTTCAGGTGCGAAACCGGAGACTACTCCAAATTCAGGAACGGGCTCAGATCAAGGATCAGAAACCAAACTTAAATTCTTTGTTGATACCGTGGGTCACTGGGCAAATAAGGATATTGAGGCTTTGGTGAGTAAAGGTATCTTGAGGGGTATAACAGATCAGAATTTTGCTCCGGACAAGACGATTAACCGTTCTGAAATCGCAGCGATACTGGCACGAGCTCTAGGTCTTGAAGTAAAAGGATTAACGTCATTTAAGGATGTGCCGCAAGATAAATGGTACAGCGATAGTGTTATTGCTACAGCAGATGCTGGGTTGCTTAAAGGGTATGTAGGTAATTTGTTTGATCCGATGAAGCCTCTAAGCCGTCAGGAAATGGCAGTTATTATGGCAAGAGTGCTTGAATTGAAGGGAAAATCACCTAAAGTATCAGATGCTACGCAAGCTGTACTAGCTACGTATATAGATGCGGATCAGGCAGGTATATGGTCTAAGCAGGCATTGGCTACTTGCATCGAATTGGGTCTAATCCAAGGGACCCCGGATCATAAACTCAATCCGAAGAGTAATTTGACTCGTGCGGAAGCTGCAGTCATGATCAGCAGATTATTAACGTATTTAGGTTAGGAATATTCAATCGAATTGTTAAAAGTGAAACAGGCATTCGTCTACTCTTTCCAAGACACCGGATGAAGTATATGGGAAGCTTACTGAATCGATAGGGTAAATTGCATACATTATTCAGTTGAATCAAAGCAACCGTGTTCTCAATAGAGAGCAAGGTTGCTTTTTTGTTGAATGTCACACTGAAATTGATCGTCTACCATTGAGCGTTGAGATTCATTTCTATTATTTACTTCACTTTTTCCTACTAAGTACACTCTATTTTCGCACGCGAGGCTTTTAAATCATTCGCTACACTTGATGTTGAATATCCACTAACTTTGAAGCAAAGGGAAGGAGGGCTACGTAGCTGAACTAGCCTGTGAGGTGCTGAAGAATGAAGGCTTTGAGGTTGATGACCATTATAAGTATTGTGGAATTTCGGTAATAAGGGCGGATTTATTTTTGGAGAAATAAGGAGGATGGGTTAGATGATAAGACGACGCATCAGCTGCACGGATCCTCAGCTACACAGGGGAATCTGAGTGTCTATAGTAGTAGTGGGGCTAAGTTAATAACGACTAAAGCTTTGGATATCGGAACTGAACCGAATAAGTATGAAATTCAATTCACCCCATCAAATGAAGATAATGGATTACAAGATCTGCGCTTGGTATGGAGTATTGAAGGTAGTCCGCCGCTTCATCCCTTTTTTTTGCGCTTATTAAAGAGAATGAATAGGGGGTGAACACAGCTCAGCAAAACAGGAACAATCCTCCTCGCTTGCAGTTGATATAATGAAATCACCGTACGGGGGAAGGCTGGTGCTGCACTTGAATTACAGTAAAGATATAGAAAAATGTGTTGAATATATTGAAGCTCATATCAAAGAAAATATAACAGTGGAAGAAATAGCCGCTGAGGTTGGATATTCGGTGTATCATTTTTGCCGAGTGTTCAGCTTATGCAAGGAAATGTCCGTGATGGAATATGTGCGGAGCCGGAAATTATCTTTAGCGTCCATTGAATTGTTTGCCGGTAGAAGAATCATTGATATCGCACTGGACTATGGTTTTGAGACACAAAGTGGTTTCACTAAGGCCTTTCGTAAGGCTTTTGGCTATAGCCCGACACAGTATGCCGCACGGATGGACGGATTTACTAAAGGAACAACACTATTTGAAATCGGAGGTTTTATAATGAACCCTGTTATTGTTCGCAAGCCTGCATTTAAGGTCGCTGGGTATGGGATCCAAACTAATGTTGCTGGAAGTATGTACACCAAGGATATTGCATCTTTTTGGAGTCATTATGAGGGTGAGAATCTGGAGTCCAAAATGTATAAAATACTAAACCCGCCTAAACACGGAGAAGTCGGCTTATGTATTCCTTCCTCAGATAATGGTAATGCGACTTATCTTCTAGGTGTTATTGTAGAGGACTACTCCAAGGTGGAAGATGATATGTTGACGATGGATGTGCCAGAAGCCGAATATGCTGTGTTCACAACGCCGCCAGTGGATACATCAACCGATACAGAGCAAATACAGTTTGCACAGGTTATAAAAAGCACATGGAAGTACATCTTCGAAGAATGGTTTAAGGATAGTGGCTATGATTATGATGATAGTAAGCTGGATTTCGAATTCTATGATGAACGCTGCCACTCGCGGCCGGATACGGTGATGGAGATTTATGTTCCTGTGAAAAAATCGACCGAATGATGTGTAAGGGCAAATGCTGCTCGGTGATGATCGTAACTTCGGGGAATGTTTGGACTTTCGGTCGCTGTTGTCTCTGGATTTATTGATTATTCCTTAGCGGATTAAATCCAGATACAAAGGCGAACGCTACGCTCCTACAGTTCCAAACTTCCCCTACGTTACTTTTACCTCAGCAGCATTTGCAAAGTTCAATTATTCAGTCGATACGGGGTGTCGACGCAAGAAGGTCCGCAGCGGGTTATACGCTGCGGGCTTTCTCATTTATTGTAGGTTGATTGACGCTTATCCCCTCCCGTAGTCTAATAGATTAAATAGACGTGTAATTTGATAATATTGGGGGATGAAACAGATGATTAGAGAAGCAAAAGTAGAGGACTGGAAAGACATATCCGAATTATTAGAGCAGTTGGGTTATCCAGAGACAGAAGCATTCATGCAAGAAAAAATAGAAAAGCTAGTCCTGCATCCGGATGAGGAATTATTAGTTTTCGAGGAAGATCATAAAGTAGTCGCTTGCATTTCCATGCATTACATACCTCAATTAGGGCTCACAGGGGATACTGCAATTATAAGCTATCTTGTGGTAAGTAATGCCATTAGGAGCAAGGGTATTGGACGGATGCTTGAGGAATATTGCACTAATTTAGCTAGAAAAAGAAACTGTGACCGAATTCAAGTTCATTGCCACTCTAGAAGAACAGATGCGCATAGATTTTATGCCCGACAAGGATTTACTGAGGCTCCGAAATATTTCTCAAAGATGTTAAATGAATCCGAATAATCAACAGACCAAATAAAGAGCGGCAGACCCGGGACGCACTACGCGTCCAGTTCTGCCGCTTTGTTTTTCAAGTTATAGAGCCTTATTCTCTTTAAATAAACTTCCGCTGCACCTTCTTGCCATCATACGAAAACCGAGCCTTTTTATCCTCCACGACGGTCTGCAGATGAACAGTGCGCCCCCATAATGAGTAGATATGCGGGAGTGTGCGCTCCAGATACTTTAGATCCAGCTCGATACTTTCATAGCGGTGGGTGATAAATAACTCGCCATTCTTCTCAAAGTCGGCATCCTCTATGACCAAGTAAGGTGACCCGCCATTGACTCGAGCGAGCACTAGTTGATCCCGTACATTTTCCCATGCTTTGTCGGTGATTTTCCATTCCGGACCTTTTTTCTCAAAAACATAAAGATCGAGGTCGTTCACCAGTTCCTTGGACAGATAACTGCGGATAAAAGAAGTATCAGACTCCAACTCGCGAACCTCAAATATTTTCTCGCGGTCCCAGCGGCGTTCGATGTCTTCGAAGATTTTTAGACCAAGATAGTATGGATTCAGGCTTTGCCGTGAAGGCTGCACGACGGAGGAATTTAGTTTAGCGTATTCTACGGTTTCTTCTTCGGTCAGATCCAGTTCACGGACGATGCGCTGATGCCAGTACGAAGCCCAGCCTTCGTTCATGATCTTCGTCTCCATTTGTGGCCAGAAGTAGAGCATTTCATCATGAAGCATCGTCATAATGTCGCGCTGCCAATCCTCCAAGACGGTGGAATATTGCTGGATGAACCAGACAATATCTTTTTCCGGCTCAGGTGGGAACGCACGATTTCCGGATGATGCTTCCTGTGGTCCAGAATTGCTCTTGTCTAGATTCCATAACTCGTCGTACGGATTAGCAGGTTTGGAGCCACCCGGAGGGGCATCCTTGAGTTCCTTCATTTTGGCTTCCAGTAGATGGGTCTTACCTAGCTTGCGCGGCTGAATCAGGCTGGGATCTATATGCTCTTGAATGGCCAGCACCGAATCAATGAATTTCTCCACAGCATCGGTACCGTAGGTTACTGAATAGCCGGCGATTCGGTCCGCAGTAGCTGACATACTCTCGACCATATCCCGGTTGGACATGGAGAATCGCATATTATTTTTGAAAAAATCGCAGTGCGCCAGCACGTGAGCTACGATCAGTTTGTTCTGAATCAGCGAGTTTCCGTCGAGCAGGAAGGCATAACAAGGGTTGGAGTTAATGACAAGCTCGTATATTTTACTCAGCCCGAAATCGTATTGGGATTTCATTTTGTGAAACGTCTTTCCGAAGCTCCAATGACCAAATCGAGTCGGCATTCCATAAGCGCCGAATGTATAAATAATATCTGCGGGGCATATTTCATAACGCATGGGATAAAAATCCAAACCAAAGCCGGTGGCGATCTCTGTAATTTCCGCAATTGCCCGTTCCAACGCATTAATTTCTTCGCTTGGCATGATTCTGTTGCTCCTTCCTATAATTCTGTAGATCCAACCTGAATAAACCCTCACGAAATGGGGTTTGGCTTCAAATAGATGGGTCGATCAATGTAGTTCATATTATGTATATGGATAGGAGAAGGGCATTATGACGACAAGGGAAATGTGAAGGTTTTTCTAAGCTCGTGTAGAAGAGTTACTCATTTATTATGGGGGGAGTTCTGGTGGATGTCGCTTTGTACCAGAGGGAAATACACAATATTACGGCCATCAAGTGCCTATAGCCATTCTAGCCTTCTGTTTATACAGTTATTAAAATACCATCATATTTATTATCGTAGAGAATATACTTTCCAAAGCCATAGAAGACTTGTTGTCAGGAGTTGTTATGGCAAACGAATAGTGGAAGGTGATTGCGATATGACAAGAAAATATCCGGAACGAGTTACGGCTTCTATGATTCGTGTGATCCATGTTAATGAAGTCTTGTTAATACGTCATTCTACAGAAATACAATTTGGGGACTCTAAGGAACTGCTTGGTATGGTAGTTATGACTAACCCAGGTAGTTTTGAATTTAATAGAAATTCAGGATGGAATGCGTTTAAAAATGGGAAAGATCCAGAAGATGAATTTAAAGCTGCTAGTACTCCTGACTTAACCATGCGTAATATTATAAAAGCTATAAGGAGCGGTTATGAAGGACGTCCTGAACCGAGTGGGATAATGCGTGTTTATAATCTTTCGAATGTCCGTCAACCTAATGGCGGGAAGGCAGAGGAATATCATGAACTAGCTAAGAAAGTCCTTCCCAATGAGAGACTTTACTTGCTGGAGGATCCTATAACACATTCTCGAGAGGCATTTCTGGATGAATGTAACAGATCGAGCTTTGTAATTATGGGATTTGTAGACAGGGTATTTGACAAAAAGATGGAGCAGGTTATAGATTGGTCAGAAAATATAAAGCATCGACGAGTATGCGCCGTTGATAACAAAGGACGCTTATCACATCCTAGACGATGGATAACGGAGCCCTACTTAATGAATAAGGCAATAGCGTCATTACAAGCGGTATTAAGAGATTGAACACGTTATTCACCCTATAACAAACACAATCAGCCGGCGAGATATATTCTCGGCCGGTTATTTTTGCTCTTCAAATTTAAGCCCTGCATCGCATGTTTCCGTCTTTGTTGAAAACAGTAGGGGTATTTTCTGAAATTTCCATTGACGCGTATTAAGTTTTCAAGGTATATTAATCATTGTTTTAAACACTGTTTAAATGAATGTAGAGTTGAGGAGAGTTATATGACGAAGGAGAAGATTTTGGACGCCACATTGCAATTGATAAAGTCTGAAGGGATTGATAGTGTCACCATTCGGAAAATTGCTAGTGAAGCGGGCACTAATGTAGCGCTGATTAATTATTATTTCGGGTCGAAAGAAAAGCTTATTCATGAAGCAATGAAGATGATTCTAGAAACATTCCGCTCAGCGTTTGACATATTTGATGTGGTGGAGCATCCGCCAATCGAACGGTTGAAACAATTCATTTTGACATACGCTTCATTTCTTCAAGACTATCCTGATTTGCTTAAGCGAATTCTTGGCCATGACCCATTGTTTGAATCGGTGGCCGAATATGTACATTTTATGAAGCAACAAGGGTTCGAAAAATTAAGGGCAGTCATGACAGAAGTGACAGGTATAACAGATCCAAAGACTTTATTGTTGATGACACAGCATATGTTTGCTGCCATTATGTCACCGTTCACCAAAGTTAATCCTGCTGCTAAATGTCAGCCGAACGATCGCATTCAATCGTCTCTACTCGATATCCCTTTATCGATTGAGGAGAGCATCGACTTGTTTTTCGAGCATTATTTTCACAAATATTCAGTCAAAATTTAGAAAGCAGAGGTATCACAATGACATCAAATGCTGCAACAAAACCCCTCACGCAGGAAGGCGACACATTCTCCCTGAAAGCTATTCTGCCACCTCTGCTTGCGATTATCGTTGGTATGATTATGGTTATTCTCGATAGTACAGTTGTTAATAATGCAATTCCAAAATTAGTGGAATATTTCAATACAGATCTAAAGACGATTCAATGGGCAATAACGGGGTACACATTAGCACTATCCGCAGTCATTCCACTTGCCGGGTGGATGACAGATAAATTTGGCGCAAAGCGAATTTTCCTTATAACGATTGTCATGTTCACTTTAGGGTCACTTCTATGCGGCTTAGCACAATCACCCGAGCAACTGATTTTATTCCGTATTATTCAAGGTCTAGGCGGCGGTATGGTTGCTCCGATCGGGATGGCCATGGTATTCAAATTAGCTCCGCCTGAACGTCGCGGCTCTATTATGGGTGTTCTCGGGATTCCGATGTTGATGGCACCGGCTTTTGGTCCTGTAATTTCCGGTTATCTTGTCGATTATGTGAGCTGGCACTGGATCTTCATTATCAATTTGCCAATTGGCATCTTGGCCTTTGTTCTGGGTAAGAAATATTTACCGAAGACTGAGCCGCAGAAGTCAACACATCTTGATATTCTCGGGATGTGTCTTGCGCCGATCGCGTTCGCTATGCTTGCTTATGGTGTGAGCGAAGGGGGAACAGATTGGTCTTCAACAGGTGCGATTACAGGCTTAACCATCGGTGGTATCGCATTAATCTTGTTCATTATAGTGGAGCTTAGACAGAAGTATCCATTGCTCGAACTGAAGGTGTTTAAATCATCTGATTTCACACGTGGTATTATTCTTACTTGGATCGTACAGATGGCATTGTTCGGAGCTACACTGATGATTCCTTTGTATTTACAGAATATTAAAGGTTATACCGCACTTCATACCGGTTGGATCGTGATGCCGCAAGCGTTGTGCGCGGGTCTTATGATGCCGATTAGTGGTAGGCTGTTTGATAAAATTGGAGCGCGTCCATTAGCATTTTGTGGGTTGAGTGTTATCGCCACAGCGATGTTTATACTCTCTACGGTAAATGTGGATACACCGATTTGGATGGTTATTGTCGCGGTGTGTGTGATGGGGTTAGGTATGGGGTCAACCATGATGCCACTCAATACACATGTATTAAACTCAGCTCCACGTGATTTGGTTAGCCGTGTGACGCCGTTGACCTCAGCAGCTCAACAGGTTGTCGTATCGTTTGCAGTAACAGGTCTTACAGCTTATCTGACTTCTCATACAAATACTCACATGGCTACAATCGGAAAGACAGGAAATCCGCAGACCGCTTTAGTAGCTGGCTTTGGAGATACCTTTCTTCTGACCGCTTGTATCGTAAGTGTTGGTATTGTTATGTCGCTAATCCTTCGCAAGCCGAAGATGCAGCAAATTGAAAAAATCAGTGAAGAGGTAGATCCAGCGATGATGATGGGTCACTAATCTTATAAAAGCCCCCCAAGAAGGTCACTTTATCTTAAGTGTCTCTCTTGAAGGGGCCTTTTTTTATAGTACTTTCCTATTCCCGCCAACGATCCAATTGCTTCTGGATTTTCGTACGTACTTTATCAATACCTGCTTCATGAAGTTCATGGTTGAATTTGGGAAGTATGGTATCGACATCGACACTGCCAGTCATAAGACTTGGATAATATTTGCGCCAGACAATCTCAATGTTGTCAATTTGTTCATCGACCTCTGACAGATCGGGAGTAAAGCCCAGTACTTCAGACTCCACAACCTGGGAGTTGTAGATGCGGAATTGTTCCCATTTGTTTAGTGGGTCAGGGTAGCTTCCACCTAATGTATTTAAGATAAACCAGTTTCCCTGAGTGTATTGTATGCCAGTGTAGCCGCCGTTCGCCTTAGGAAGCGGATTTCCTTGACTGTCTTTTGTCGAAATTAGGATAACCTGGTCATTCTGATCCAGCGTATAATGAACGCCTTCAATGCCGTATTGAAATAAGTTACGTAGTTCAGGATCGGTATTCAATAGGTTTAGAAATTTGATGCTCTCCACAGGATGCTTCGTATTTGCATTCACAACCATCATCCCTCCGCGTACGGCTTCCGTAGTTGCCACCTCGGGTGTTACTGGATTGGTTACAATTTTATATCCCAGATCTTCACTCCAGACGCTCTCAGAGAGTGGACCGCCACTACCGGATTCCCAAAATACCTTTAGACCACGTTTCAAACTTCCTGGTTCTCTCAAGGCGGCATCTTGATTAATGAACCCTAATTGGTAATAACGTCTTAGCGTATCTAATATATGCTTGGCTTCACGGGTTTCGAAGATATTGACCACGGGAGCTGTAGGATCCAGAGATTGGATCATTAATGGGAGTCTGTTGTCCCCTATATATTCGTAGCCGTACATAGCAAAAAAATTGTGTGAGTCTCGATCAAGCTCCATGGGTAAATAATCGGGTTCATTTTTTTGTATCATGCGAAGCAGCGGTTCAAGCGATTCCAGTGTGTTATATTGGTTAACTTCAATATTGTACTTTTTTACCAGAGAATCAGGATACATCCAATGCTCACGCACAGCCAATTCTTTGTTGGTGGGGACACCATAGATAAACCCGTCATCCATCTTGGCCCCTTTCCAAAAGATGGGGTCAATCGCAAGGTACATTTCTTTGGCTAGATTCGTGAAATAGTTATCTAATTTAAGCCATACTCCACGATTTGCGTATTTGGCATAATCCGGAGCAAACGCAATATCAAAAGGGCTGTCAGAGGAGATCATTGTATTCATGCGATCATCATATTCCTGCCAACCAATTTTATTGTAGGTTATGGTAATTCCAATTTTTCTCATCAATATCTCGTTAATTTTGTCGTTAACAAGGGCAAGATCCTTATCAGGATCACCAATTGTATAATAAATCAGATTTACAGTGGGTTCTGCATTAAAGTTTGCAGCGTTCAAATTCTGCTTGGTGCAGCCAGTTAACAATGTAATGAACAGCAGAATAATGCTACAGATGAAGCAGCTATATCTATTCATGACACGGCCCCCCTAAATCACTTTGCAATATAGATCCAGCCTTAACTTTTCATCCGTAAACTTGAGGGAGAGGTACCAAAATGATTTTGAAATTGTGTATAAAAATAGTTCAGGTTGTTATATCCAACAGAAAGGGCAATCCAGTGTATTTTCTCATTAGTCGTTTGGATGAGCTCTTGTGCACGATGCATGCGATAGCTCATTAAATACTCTGAGAACTTCATATTTGTTTCTTTAATGAAGATTTGTCCAAGATAGGTGCTGTTCATTTGAAACCGGTCTGCGACGGATTTTAATGAAATATTATGAGCAAATTCTGTTTTAATCATAATTAAAATACGATTGACCAGCTTTGAGAAGGCATCGTAATGTATTCCCAATACTGGATCAATACTCATGGAGTCAGCATTCACATCTTTAATCGTGCCATGTAAATCTTCGATTATTATTTTTTCAATGACCTCCTGCAGCTTGATTCGATCCACAGGCTTTAATAGGTAATCCTTTACTCCGCAACGAATGGCCTGTTGGGCATATTGAAAGTCACTATAGCCGCTTATAATAATATATTTGGTTGGAAGGTTCACTTCATTTAGCTTTTGGATAGCATCATACCCTAGATTCTTGCCAATACATACATCGATAATAGCGATATCAGGCACTAAATCTACAGCTTTAAATACGGCATCTTCAGTGGAATCACTGGTTTCTATTTGTTTAAACCCGTAATGCTCCCAATCCAGAATACGTTTCATACCTTCCAAAATCTGAGGTTCATCATCCACAATCAAAAGTTTGTACAAATCTAATCACCTCTCTTAGAAATCTGTACAGAGATTTTGACACCAGCTTCATCGTTGTTCTCAATACTAATCGAGAAATCGTCTTGATAGAAAAAATTAAGCCGGGCATAGACATTATATAATCCAATGCTTTTGGTGGCATGGTCATGATTACTCGAGAGGATTCGTCTGATGGCAGTTAACCGTTCTTCATCAATTCGTACGCCATTGTCAATGAAATCCAGTCTATAGAAGTCTTCATCTTCCCAACCAGACACGATAAATAAATTAAATTCCTTATTTATATCAAACCCATGGACAAAGAAGTTTTCTGCCAAGGGCTGCATCCAGAACTTCACAGTAGAAAGAGCAAGAATAGTATCTTCAACATCAATTTGGTAAAAAAAGTGCTCAGGATATTTAAACTCCATAATTTGCAGGTATTTTCGTAACAGCTCTAGTTCACTACCTATTGAAATAATATTTTCTTTCTTAACAATTTCTCGATACAACGCTCCTAAGGTTGCAATCGCATCTGCGGTAGGCTCATTCTGATGAACCAATGCAGTAGATCGAATAACCTCCAAGGTATTATAAAGAAAATGTGGGTTGATTTGATGTTGAAGCGCTTTCATTTCTGCTTCCTGCTGTTTTAACTTAAGTAAGTATTCATTTCGAATATATTTGTCTAATTGGTGTATCATATCGTCGACTTCTCGAGCAATCATACCATATTCATTCATACGATAACGTGCAGGTTTATTGGGGGTGAAGTCAGCAGTTTTCGCACGTTTGATTGACTGTATAATACGGTGCAGAAATCGCGAATCATCACGAAGGTTGTAGACTACGAGCAGTAGTACACAGATCATAGCGGTAAAGACGATCATAAATATATTGAGCAACACCGTGCTATGCTGACTTATTAGTGCAGCCAAGTCTACTGTACTAATAAATCGATAATTGTATTTGGTAGATGTAAAGGTAACAAAGAAAATGGGAATATATCCTTTATATACGATAAAGCCATGATTATTATTATTTGCAACCGCTTGTTGGGTGATTTCTTTCGTCATGGATTTATTGTTACCAATATTGAATATCTCCCCGGTAGAGGGGTTGATTACAGCCGCATTACCGAGTTGATAATTATTTGCGATACTGAATATTCGCTTGCTGCTGATCTGAAAGCGGATTTCCCCTGCTTCCGTAGCGCTTTGATTTAGTTTTTTGCGAGAGACGAAGCCCTTCTGTATACTTTCATCGAAGATTTCGTCAGTATTTGGAACACCAAACTGGAAGCTAGGAATGCCAAAACTATTAAAATGGATAACATTTCCGTAATCCTTGGAATGAACGCTGATCTGAGTAATGTCTCCCTGTGCCCAGCTGTATAGATAAGTTTTAATATCCTCAGGAAAAGAGAGAAGTGATTGTGATGAATAGGGACTATTCTCCAGTCTTTTAGTCAGATACCCTTCAACGGAAGGGCTCATGAAATAACGGACGTCTTTCATCAGATCATGATTGAAATACAATCTTTGCATGTAAGCTTCAATCCGATCGGCATCATTCTGAAAGTTGTTTTCAATGCGGGAAAAGGCATTCGCACCTTCAATCCGCGCGTTACCAATCCATTGATTAACAAGGATCGCGCTGGTCATAGTGCCCAGTGTTAACCCAATGGCTAGAATGAAGATAAGGTAAGCCCAAAATTTATTGCGATATATTTTAATGTGAAAAAAAGAACTCCTCCAAAACTTCATTCGTAATGCCCCCTAAGGTCAGACACTTAATATAGAGGAATAAGTCTCTCGTTGCTATGGTTGAGAGCGCTTATAATTCACTGTAAATATATATGAAGTATAACATTAGTTCAAATAAATTTTAGTGGATTAAAGGGAAACACATGGTATATCAGCGCTGACATACCATGTGAAATAAGGTTTATTTAAAGTAATTGTTGATTTGTTCTTGAGCTACTTGCATGATTTTGTCCATTCCGGCATTTTTTAGCTCAGACAGCAATTTAGGGATTACCTTCTCAGGATCAGAAGCGCCTGTGAGCAATTCATATCTATACTTATCATATACAGCCTGGCAGTTAGCAACCTCTGTCTGCAGTTCGCTAATATCAAGTGCGAAGCCCAATACGCTGGAGGACGCCGCTTGTTCGTTCAATTTCTTCACTTGTTCCCACTGATCTAGAGGAGCTCCGTTCGTGACCGCGAGATTGAAGAAAGTACCTTGTGAGTACGCTGCTAAAGGCCATGTATCGCTGATACGTTCGACTGATTTCTCTCCGTCAAGGTTCTTATAGTCAACTCCTAATTCACCAAATGCAAGCATATTACGTAATTTGGGATCTGTATTCACTAGTTGCAGATATTTCAAAGCTTCCGCTTTGTATTTGGAATTTGCTGAGATTACATTCATCGAGCCTTGAATTGTACTTGTGGTATAGAGCGGGCCAAAAACTTGAGTCATGTCGTACTTGTCAATCCCTGCGGTAATTTGCCAGCCGGCTTCTGCACCAGGGAAGGCTTGTGCAGAGAAGAATGCTCTGTATTTATCGCCTTCAGTTTTGGTTGGTGCATCCGGGTTGACAATACCATCTTTGTACCACTGATGCAGCAGCTTTAAGTCGGTCATAACTTCCGGTTGTTCAAACACTGAAACTACTTTACGGGAAGCATCATCAACTTTTACGCCAATAGGATGGAAACCTAATGTCATATCATCATAGTTGTTTAAAAGTCCTAAGAAGCCTTCGCTTTGGATCAATGACAACGGGTAGAAGCTTTTGCCCTCCCCAGCTTTCATATCATGAAATGGCTTATCTAAATCCTGCATCGTTTTAATGTTTTGATAATCGATATTATATTTTTGGACAAGCTTGTCGTCGAATACCCAATATTGAGTTAATGAAGAATCCTTATACGTTGGAACCGCGAAAGTTTTGCCACCTATTTTTACACCATCCCATACTTTGGTGGGGATGAGCTTGTAAAGTTCAGGGGCTTCGCTTTGTACCAGATCTGTAATGTCAGCGAACGCTCCCATAGTAACTTGCTTACTATACTTTGTGTTGTTGGTAAACATCATATCAAAGGGTTCACCTGTATTCACGATCGTGTTGATTTTTGTATCCCACTCGCCCCAGCTAGCCACCTTGATATCTACTTTGACACCAATTTTCTCAGCGGTGTATTCGTTCATTTGTTCAACCGCTTTACTAAAGTTCTCAGGAACCTGTCCGCCGATCTGCCACCATACCAATGTAGGAATTTCCTTGGTGGTTGGTGCATCAGTAGCAGTTGTGCTACTCTCGTTTCCATTGGTTGCTGTGGACGCTGGCTTCGAGCTGCCACATGCAGCGAGTAGAGACAGCATTAATGCGAGAATACACATTGTTGAGGCAAACTTGAGGGTGTTCTTCACTTTAACTCCTCCTAGTGTGGAATGATGGATTGAACCGTATCAAAAGTACGGTTATATATCATAAACCAAGCTTTGCTTGACTTACTTCGGAACTAGCCTTTGACTGCGCCAATGGTAAGGCCGCTGATAAAGTATCTCTGGAAGAAGGGATATGCGCAGGCAACAGGCAAAACGATAAGAATAGCAACAGCCATACGGGCAGATTCTTTGGGCATTGTTGCAACAAGCTCTGCAAAGCTTACACCCATGCTTATTGAGTTTCGGGCAAGCGCATCTGCATTGGTCATTAAGCTGTTAAGCAGCGCTTGTAATGAATAGAGATTCTGGTTATCGATATACAGCATCGATTGAAACCAGTCGTTCCAATAACCGAAGCAGAGGAACAGTCCAATCGTAGCTAGAACGGGCAATGAGATTGGCAGGATAATTGAGGTAAAGGTACGTAACTGACTAGCCCCATCAATTTCAGCAGATTCGATCAGGCCATCAGGGATCGTGCTCTTGAAAAAGGTTTTACAAATAATAACGTTAAAGGACGATACTGCGAGCGGCAGGATGAGCGCCCAAATGGTATTCTTCAACCCCAAGAAATTTGTGTTGATGAAGTAACTGGATACAAGACCTCCGTTAAATACCATCGGGATAAATACGACCCAAGTGAGAAAGTTCTTGAGCTTGTAAGCTGGACGTGAAATGACATATCCCATCGTTGTGGTGAGCAGTACACCAAGTACAGTACCTACAACAGTTACAAGTATGGATACACCTAGAGCGCGTAAGATCATCGTTCCTTGTTTGGCGATATAAGCGTATGCATCTGCGGATAGAGCGGTTGGGAGAATGCTGTATCCGGTTTCACGAATATAGGATTCATCGGTAAGCGATATGGATAACACAACGATTACAGGCACGACGCAGGCAATTGCCAGCAGCGTGAAAATTAGGGTAAACAAAGCATTTACGCTTGTACTTGTGCGGTTGAATTTTTCTAAGCCTGATTGATAGGTTCTCTTTGCCATAGTCTCACCTCCTAAATCATTGCACTATCGGAATCGATTTTTTTAACGATCCAGTTAGCACTCAGAATTGTAATACAGCCTAGAACGGATTGGACGAAAGCGGCAGCGGATGCCATTCCTACAGTGGCAGTTTTTAGTTGTTTAAATACCAACACGTCTATAGTAGTGGTCACATTGTACAAGGAGTTTGAGTCGCGTGTGACCTGATAGAATAGTCCGAAATCTGTGTAGAATATGCGGCCTACTGCCAGAATGAACATCATGACAATGACTAGCTTTAACATGGGCAAGGTAATGAAGCGTGTCTGCTGCCAGATGGAAGCTCCGTCAATTACTGCAGCCTCATAATAGGTACTGTCGATCCCCGTGATGGTTGCCAGGTAGATGATCATGCCATAACCAATACTCTTCCAGATGTTTAAAAAGATAAGAATATAAGGCCAATACTGGGGTTCCATATACCAATTCATAGGCTCTTGTCCGATACCCACAAGAAATTGATTGAGAATTCCTTTATCGAAGCTGAAGAATGCCCAGCCTACAGCAGAGACAACTACCCAGGAAAGGAAGTAGGGCAGAAACATCATAGTCTGATAAACCTTGCCTGCTTTGCGGCTATGCAGCAAGCTGATCATAATCGCGAACATTACTGGCAACACGATGCCAAGAATAATGAAAATAATGTTATATCCTATCGTGTTGCGAAGAATGATCCAGGCATCATTTGACTTGAATAGGAATTCAAAGTTCTTGAGGCCGACCCACGGACTATCTAGTACGTTGCTAATAAAGTTGCCGCTGATTTTGAAATTTTTAAAAGCGATAATCATACCGAACATAGGTAGGAAAGAAAACAAGATATACCAGATCAATGTCGGCAAGGCGAGCAGAGTTAACTCGGTATCTTGCTTTCGCCAGTGTATGCGCTTTCTAATTTTGCGCTGTTCAAGTTTCGTGCTCATGTCATCCGCTCCTTCATGTGTTTCATACCTGCTGTCCTTTGTAACCGCTTTCCCTGAATTAATTTTATTAAAGTAGTGTGCGGTGCATCCAGTTAAGAAACATGATTCTTCAGTCAACAAACGTTAGATTTAGGGTGAATTCCCTTTAAATGCGCAAAAAAAACATGTGCTATGGAGATTTATACACATTGCCTCTGTGAGCAGCTTTGGCATTGTAATACAACGGAATTATGGGCGAAAAGCGCAAGAATGACACACTTCTGGAACATCAACATAGCGGTGAAACGTATATCATCCCGCAGTAGAACACGAAATTCTTGATAAGCGAGAATGACATATTTACGATTTGCTCGATTCTATATAGTGTAAATGTAAGCGCTAGCATTAATGCGATTTATAACAATTCGATAGATAATGATGCTCACAGGATGATCAGAATGTTCTCATCATTACCTATAAGGAGGGGATGTCGCGATGCATGAAACAGGAAGCGTACATATGCGAACTGTGAATTCAGCACCGAAAGAAAAGCGTAAGGGCAGAAACGAGACATGGAAGAAGATTTGTCAGAATTGGGAGCTTTACATTTTTATCGCACCCGCATTCTTTTACTTCCTCATTTTCAGCTATGGACCGATGTATGGGATTCAGATTGCTTTTAAGAACTACATTCCGTCAAAAGGCTATTTTAGCAGTGAATGGGTAGGCTTTGATCATTTCATTCGATTTTTTAACTCGTACTATTTCTGGGATTTGCTGTGGAACACGCTCAGTATTAGCTTGTATGAATTAGCCATTGGATTCCCAATCCCAATTATTCTGGCGCTTGCGTTTAACGAAGTGAAGGATGGCTTCTTCAAGCGACTTGTTCAGACCGTTACGTATGCACCTCATTTCATTTCTGTCGTGGTTATGGCGGGGATGATTATTACCTTCTTGTCTCCATCGAACGGTATGATTATTCATGCCATTGAAGGTTTAGGCTTTAGTGCACCGCAGTTTCTGACAAGTCCTGGTTGGTTTAAGACGATGTATGTATTCTCAGGCGTGTGGCAGAGTGCGGGTTGGGGGACGATTATTTATTTGGCGGCACTCTCGGGTGTAGACCCAGGCTTACATGAAGCGGCAATCATTGACGGGGCCTCTCGCTTCCAACGTGTTCGCCACATCAATATACCAGCGCTTATACCGACCATGACCATTCTATTAATTCTGAATATGGGTGGCTTGTTAAGTGTAGGTTTTGAGAAAATATTACTTCTGCAAAATTCGTTAAATATGTCAAGCTCTGATGTGATTTCAACCTTTGTCTATCGATCTGGTCTTGTCGATGCGCAATATAGCTTCTCAACAGCTGTTGGTTTATTTAACTCCATTGTCAATTGCATCCTGCTCATTACGGTGAATCAGATTGTCCGCCGTACGAGCGAGAACAGTCTATGGTAGAAGGAGGTTGGAATTTATGGTATCAGGTTTAAAGCTATCTAAGCGAGACCGAATATTCCTAATTTGCATCTATACGTATGTGGCAATTGCATTGCTGTTAGTCGCATATCCCATCTTATATATTATTAGCGCATCCATCAGTGATCCGAAGATGGTTGCTTCCGGTGAAATGTGGCTCTTTCCAAAAGGAATTACCTTTAAGGGGTATGAGATTGTATTTCAGAACTCGAAGATTTGGACGGGGTATAGAAATACGATTTTGTATACATTGCTAGGCACAACGATTAACTTGGTCGTTACGATGCCAGCGGCATATGCACTCAGTCGTAAGGACTTTGTAGGCCGTGGGTTTTTCATGGGGATGTTCATGGTAACGATGTTCATTGGAGGGGGTCTCGTCCCTACATACATGTTGGTAAAAGGGCTAGGCATGGTCAACACGATGTGGGCACTGGTAATTCCTGGCGCAGCGTCAATCTGGAATATTATCGTCTCTCGTACCTTCTTCGCGAACTCCATCCCAGCTGAGCTTCAAGATGCGGCTCAAATCGATGGCGCGACGAATATTCGATTATTCCTGCGGATTGTTCTCCCGTTATCGATGCCAATCATCGCAGTTATGGCCTTATTCTACGGGGTAGGGCATTGGAACAGCTATTTCGGCGCCATGATCTACCTGAATGATGATGCGAAATATCCATTGCAGCTTGTGCTTCGTCAGATTCTCGTTCTTCAGGAAATGCAATCTCAAGTAGGTGGCATTATCGATGCGACAGCTGCAGCAGCCCAGAACAACAAGGCAGAAATTGCTTCACTTGTGAAGTATGGGGTCATTATCGTATCTACGCTTCCGATTATTGCTGTCTATCCATTCTTGCAACGTTATTTTGTGCAAGGTGTCATGATTGGCTCTGTTAAGGGTTGATCTTAAGATACAAGTAAAAAAGGGGAGGTTTTTGTATGACAAATTATCGTAAAACTGGACTCATGTTGTTATGTCTTTCCATGTCAATTTCTATTTTTACTGCATGTGGATCGAGTAGCGATAAGGGGACGGCAAGCACAGAAAGCTCAGACACAGCCGCAGAGGTTCATAAGACGGGCTTTCCTATCGTTGATAATCCGATTGAGCTTTCTATTATGGCACCGGATGTAGGGCGTCAGGATTGGAACAAGATGCCTGTTATTCAGGAATACGAGAAGATGACGAATATTAAGTTAAAGATTCAAAACGCCCCACAAGACAGCTTTGAGACGAAAAAGAATTTGGTATTTGCAAGCGGTACGCTTCCCGATATTTTCTATGCGGCGGATCTAAAAGGATCGGATCAAGTTACCTACGGAAGTCAAGGATTGTTGCTGCCTTTAGAAAAATACATTGATGAGGGCTACGCACCTAATTTAAAAAAAATTCTCGATGCAAATCCGGATATTCGCAAATCAATGACAACACCAGATGGACATATCTATGCACTACGCAATATTCAGCCATCTGCGGTATGGTATCGTGGACCGATGTGGTATAACGGGAAGTTCTTGAAGAAGTTCGGCATGGAGAACAAATTACCGCAGACAACAGAAGAGCTATACAACTATTTGAAGAAGGTTAAAGAGGAAGATGCGAACGGAAACGGTAAAGACGATGAGGTTCCTCTATCCTCTGTGAAATTAGATGATTTACGGATGTTCTTCCTCGGATTCTGGGGGATGTATAACGAGGATATCTACGTAGATAAAGAGAACAAAGTACACTTTCCACAAGCTGAACCAGCCTACAAAGAATATTTAACCTTCTTGAATCGCTTATGGAACGAGAATTTGCTGGATCATGAAACATTCTCTCAAACCGATGAGCAGAAGAAAGCAAAAGGGAAAAACAATCAAGTGGCCTTATTCTCCGATTATTTCCCATACTTCACGCTTGGTGGTGAACCGAGTGAAGATAACCCGATGATGCAGCCTGTATCTAGTGATATTGCTGGAACACCTGTATATGGTAAGCATCCTGGTATTAACACCATTGGGGGTTTCGCGATTTCAAACACGAACCCGAACCCGGAAGCAAGTATGCGCTGGATTGATTACCAATTTAGCGAAGAAGGGTATTCCTTCTGGGCGTATGGACCTGAAGGTACGTTATTTAAATACAAAGATAAAGCAACAGGCGAGAAAGAATGGCTACCAGTTCCAGATGGTACGGATCGTGAAGAATACCGCGGTACAATCACGCCAAACTACGGGATTAATACACCAGGTTCCTATGAGAACAGCTATGTTTTAGGTCTTCGTACTAGCTTTGATGAGTGGATTGACAAAGAAACAGCTACAAAGCTTACACCTATTGCAAAAGCTCCCTTCCCATCGGTATTCCTGACGGTAGACCAACAGACGGAAATCAAAACACTCCGTTCCGATTTGGATAAATACGTGAAGGAAATGGAAGCGAAATTCGTTACAGGCGCAGAGCCATTATCCAATTGGGACAAATATATCGCTCAAATGAAAAAAATGGGGTATGAGAAGCTCGAATCAACGTATCAACAAGCATACGATACATGGGCTGC
Source organism: Paenibacillus sp. Marseille-Q9583 (assembly GCF_976954365.1). Lineage (NCBI taxonomy): Bacteria > Bacillati > Bacillota > Bacilli > Caryophanales > Paenibacillaceae > Paenibacillus > Paenibacillus sp. Marseille-Q9583. Next base: position 34,829 of record NZ_CDRJTB010000007.1, on the reverse strand, counting down.
TAGCAAATAATTTGTGAAGCTTATACATTCTCATATTTGAAAAACTTCTCGGTCATGCTAGGCATGACCGAGAAGTTATGATGAACCCTAAGCGAGGAAGGATTAAACGGTATCGTTAGGCTCAGAATTGGGATGATTACTATTCATCTGTCGATACTGGCCCGGGGTATAACCGGTTTCCTTTTTGAATTTTCGAATAAAGTTTGGTGTGTCGAGGTAGCCGACGCGCTGGATAATATCTTTTAACGGATCACTTGTTATTACGAGTTGTTCCTTGACCTTATCTAATCGTTTTTGCCAAATATATTGGACGAAGTTGATGCCGACCTTATCCTTGAATGAACGACTGAGATGGGAAGGTGAAATCGTAAACGCAGCAGAAACAGATTCAAGGCTAAGTGAATGATCAACATAGTGCTGGTCGATAAAAGCAACGATATGATCCATGAGTGAATGTTCTTCTTTTTTATGCGTCTGCTCTACCTGTTTACAAATCTGAGTGGCTAAACGGTAGAAATTCTGCTCTATAAGATGGACGGGACCATTCATGAAATGGGGAGAAGCAGACTGCATCATGTTATCCATCTTTAGCTCAACTGCAGTTTTGAGCATGGTATTCAGCAGGTCGAACAATACGCACCGCATCAGCAGGGTAGATCGTTGTTTATTATCAAGCCCATGGATGGCTGTGTGAATAATTTGTTTGGCGACTTCGTAGTTGCCCTGCTTCAAGCTTTGTGCAAGCTTTAATAGCTCGTTACTAGGGAGTAACACCGTTTGATCATGGGCACTGGATAGCTTTTCAAAATACACGGTGGTTCCATGCTCGGTTGATTTACGCAATTCGAAGGCGGAGCAAGCCTCAACAAAGGATTGATTAAGCTGCTGAGGACTCTCATAACATTTGCCTACACCGATCATAGGGTGGATATCCATTATGCCTAACGTATATTCACGGATCGCATCCACGATGTGAACGATTTGTGCAGCGAGTGCCTCATCATCTTCGAGCTGTAAGCTCACAATGAGTGCAAGCTGATCCAATTGCGGGAGCTCTACACCGTATACTTGTGCAGCAAGCGCTGGAAATTCAATATACGCAAGCTTGCGATGTACTTCTTGTCGCGCCTGAAGATGCTGCTGTTCTAAGTCATCCCAGCCCATCATCATGACAAAATGATGACTTTGGTCGAAGTGCAGATGAAAGGTATCGAATATTCCATGCGTCATCATTTGTGCATGTCCATGCTTTAATAGCATGGAGAGAACATGGTTGCGTGCATAGGGCTCTTGGAGATCAACCTTGGAGCTATACTGCTGTAATGTTGTTCGTATATACTCGAGCTCATTTCCGGAGGCCGGTGTATCTGTTTTTTTGTTCGTGAAGCGAACGAGCTCAGCAATCGGAAGATATTGCATCCGAGCGAATAATAGAGCGAGGGCCGTTCCTACAATGGCGATCACAATGAATAAAATAATGATGAAGCTCCGAACATTAAGCACGCTACTGAAAAATTGATTACTCGCCATTAAAGTCACATATGACCAGCCATTGACATCCGATGTGACGGAAATAACCGAATGATCTTCGTTGTTTATCGATAGATTATGTATACCGGGTGGAAGCTCTGATAACCGCTTTATATCCTGTTGGCTAGCTGTATCTCCATGGCCACTATAGGATAAAACACGTCCATGATTATCAAAAATATACGTTAATCCTCGATAGTTACCGAGAACGGAATCGATCAGATATGCCAACTCTTTCTCTTTAATGAGGTACATGACAGAAGCATATGGATCTGAGGTGTTGGGAATGATCGGCAGGATATAGGTTAATACAGATTGCTCGAGTGGTGAATTTTGATTCAGCATGTTCGTAAGTCGAATGGATGGAAATTTGGACGAGTTTAAAGTAGTCACAAGTTCATCATTCTTCCAGCTTCCAAACTGATAGGAGCTACGAAATACATCCAGGCTATACATGCCATGGTTGGAATAAATATTAGGGTCATGATGATAGTACAGAAATATATCCTCCACAATGGAATTGGAAGATTTGTAGCTATCCAGTGCCGCTATCGCGTCACGACTTTCATAAGGATCCAGTATGCGATAATGAGCGAGACGAGCGTCGTATGACATCCGTGACGCCATATCTCTTAAATCATTCATGCGTCCATCCACCACCGTTTTAATTTGGGTGAGCTGATTAAAGTGAGCATTTTCAATCTCCTTTTGTAAATTATCGGTAGCATTTCGGTAAATGAAAACGATTACAAATATAAGCGGAATAAGAAGGATAAGTAGATACGAACCGGTGAATTTCAGAAACAATTTCGATTTGAAATAGTTATAGTTCAAATTGTTTTCCCCCTTTTTATGGAGTATACATGGAGATGTTCCTATCAAGCTATGAATACAGCATGATATAGATCGGCGCTTGAATACTTATTTATATTCAATAATAGGATGTTTATAGCGGATATTTATTTTTATGTCAAATGTTTTTTGAAAATATATCATACTAAATCAATAGAATCGCAGCCTCAGAAGAGCTGCATGGAGGTCGTGCAAATGAATGACGCTAATGTTGTCGAGGAGCAAATTGTTGTTGAAGGAGTTCATAATTACAGCACAGAGGAGGATTACGTTAAGCCGGAGGATTCGCAGCTATTAGATCAGCTGGAATGGTTCAAGGATCAGAAGCTGGGCTTGATGATGCACTGGGGACCTTATTCGCAGCTTGGACTTGTTGAATCGTGGGCGCTTAGTGATAAAGATGGAGATTGGTCACGGGACGATATTGATTGGGGGGTTGATTCGACGGAGCTGAAGCGGCAATACTTCGGGCTGAATAAAACCTTTAATCCGCTCCGTTTTGAGCCTGAGAAGTGGGCAGAGGTTGCTGCAGAAGGTGGCTTCAAATATTTAAATTTCACAACGAAGCATCACGATGGCTTCTGTATGTGGGATACGCAGACAACAGATTATCGCATCACGGGTAAGGATTGTCCTTTCCATGCACATAAGTACGCGGATATTTGTAAGAACGTATTTGATGCTTTTCGGGCCAAGGGACTTGGGATCTCTGCCTATTTCTCCAAAGCGGATTGGCACACACCAACATACTGGGCTCCAGGTATGGAGACGGGGACGTTCATGAATCGAGGTCCTTCGTATCCAACACAAGATTATCCTTGGCTATGGGAGCAATTCGTACAGTACACACATGATCAGATCATGGAATTGATGACGAAATATGGACGGATTGAAATGCTCTGGTTGGATGCGGGGTGGGTGTGTCCACAGAATAAGAATAATCCACAGGATATTCGGTTGGATGAAGTGGTGGAGAAGGCACGTCAGCATCAGCCATGGCTACTAAGTGCAGACCGTACAGTTGGCGGACCTTATGAGAATGTCGTTACACCAGAGCAAACGTTGCCCGCGCGTCCCCTGCATATCCCATGGGAAAGCTGTATTACGATGGGGACTGCGTTCTCTTATCGGTATGAGGATCATTACAAGACGACACGTCAATTAATTCATTTGCTCGTTGAAGTTGTAGCCAAAGGTGGTAACCTGGCACTTAATGTCGCACCACAACCAGACGGCCGCTTGTCACCAACAGCGATGGATCGGATGAAAGGAATGGGCAGTTGGCTCAAAGTCCATGGTGAGGCGATTTATGGAACACGCATATGTGCGCCATACTCCGTTGAAAATACACATTTCACGAAAAAAGGCGATGTCATCTATGCTATCCATCTGTACTCAAAAGAGCAGGAACTCGTGATCAGTGAGATTTGTATTTCACTCGAGCAGGCTGTGACGCAAATAGATCTTGTTGGCGGACAAGAGAATCTAACATTCGAACGAACAACAACTGGATTGATCGTTCATTTACCAGAGAGCGAGCTTACGGGAATTGCCCCGATCGCACATGTATTTCGCATAAAAATAACGAGTTGAACTATGGGAGGAAGAGCAGATGCAACAATGGTTCGCTGATGCAAAGCTAGGAATTTTCATTCACTATGGGATTTATGCGGTACAAGGTGTTGCAGAATCATGGTCTTTCTATAACGGGAGAATGTCTTATGAGGACTACATGAAGCAATTGGATGGTTTTACGGCCTCTAAATTTGATGCGAAGTATTGGGCAGAGCTGATTGCGAAGTCAGGAGCCAAGTATTCTGTTCTAACGACGAAGCATCATGACGGGGTAGCATTATTTGATACGAAGTTCAGTGATTTGAGCGTTATGAAGGCGACACCTGCCAAGAGAGATATTATTAAGGAGTGGTCTGAGGCGATTCGAGAGCAGGGTCTTCGCGTAGGGATGTATTACTCCCTCATTGACTGGTCTCATCCTGATTATCCTTCAGTCTATGAGAATGGTACCGTGCCAGATGACTTGAGCCAGGTAAATTGTTATTCAAGTCCGATGGATGGTGTTCAAGATCCAGAGCGATGGGAGAGATTTCTGGCATTTAACCGTAATCAACTAGGAGAAGTGTTATCGAACTATGGTCAGGCTGATCTGTTATGGTTCGATGGAGATTGGGAGCGAAGCGCAGAGCAGTGGGGATTGCCAGCATTCAAAGAGTATTTAAAATCATTTAATCCTGATCTTATTATAAACTCACGCTTGCAAGGGTATGGGGATTATAAGACTCCCGAGCAAGGTCTTCCCATTACGCGTCCGGACGGCCCGTGGGAATTCTGCACGACGATAAATACGTCCTGGGGTTATGTGCATACAGATCACAATTATAAATCATTGAATCAAATAATACGAATGTTCTGTGATTGTATCAGCATGGGCGGCAATATGCTGTTAGATATTGGGCCCATGGAGGATGGAACGATTGATCCTAGGCAGGAAGCGATCATGCTCGGATTAGGTGATTGGATACGTACACATGAAGAAGCCATCTATGGAACACAAGAGGGTATTATGACACGTTACTATCTAGGTGGCAGTACATTGTCTCCGGATAAGAAGAACTTGTATCTCTTCGTTTACGATACGCCGAAGGAGAACATTTGCCTCAAAGGGCTGTGTAATCCCATTACAAAGATTACGGTGCTTCACTCAGGCAAGGAGCTCAACCATGAAATTCACGGTGGTGTGCCATGGTTTCATATACCAGGTACAACTTGGATTCAGATAACACCTGAAGATATGCATGAACAAGTGACAGTACTTAAATTGGAATTCGATGAAGAAATTGAGATGTACGGCGGTTCAGGTGCAGTTGTAACGCACAACTAAAGTACATTAACGGATAAAGGAGCATTCGCATGGTAAATCGAAGTGGAGTACCAGAGCCACACATTGTTTCATACGCCCCCAAGCATTATCTGTGCAGACGAGCGACGGAGTCGCTTGTCTTGGATGGGAAGCTAGATAAGCCTTTTTGGCAGCATGCAGCATGGACAGAAAAGTTTGTTGATATTGAAGGGGATTTGCGGCCGATGCCAGGAAAGGATACGAGGGTAAAAATGCTATGGGATGATGAGTATTTTTACTTTGGTGCAGAGCTGATGGAAGATCAGATCTGGGGAACGCTGACAGAACGTGATTCCGTTATTTTTTACGATAATGATTTTGAGATTTTTATAGATCCAACGGGAGATTCCCATCAATATTACGAGTTTGAGATTAACGCCTTGAACACGGTATGGGACTTACTTCTTGTGAAACCTTATCGTGACGGAGGTCCTCCAATTAACGGTTGGGATATCCAAGGCTTGAAGACGGCTGTTCATATCGAAGGTGAGTTAAATAACCCGCACGCTGACAATCGGAAATGGACGGTTGAAGTTGCAATACCATGGAATAGTTTAAAAGAATGTGCCACGGATAGACGATCACCTTACGCTGGGGAATTTTGGCGTGTTAATTTTTCACGTGTTGAATGGCGGACTGAGGTTGTCGATGGCAAGTATCGTAAGCTTCTTAACCCCGACACAGGGAAACCTTATCCTGAGGATAATTGGGTGTGGTCACCACAAGGAGTCATTAATATGCATTATCCAGAGCTGTGGGGTTATGTTGTATTCGTGAATGAAGCGGGTTCATATCACTTCGACATCCCTCGGGATGAACATATCAAATGGGAATTACGGAAGCTCTATTATCGTGAGCGGAACTATTACGAAACACACGGCATGTTCACAGCCCATTTTAATGCATTGTGTGAAGAAGATACATGGACGATAGAACCAAACATTGAAACGACGACTAAAACTTTTATTATATCTGCATCAACATCAGATGAGACGTCCCGTCTTTACATTCGCGAGGACGGGTTTCTTTGGAAGGAGTAATCAGATATGGAACAGATTGAACGTAAGTTTCAGGAGAAAAAGAGTTTGGCCAAGGCACGTGCAACGCAGTTATTTCAAATCTTTGAACAGGACTTGACAGAAGAAGAAATAATTGCACTTAAGTATCTCTATGCGTATATGCCAGTGAATGATTTGGCGGATTACAATGGTGAGCTTTTCTTGAATCATGTGCGAACGACACTAAAGATTCGCCGAGATATGCCATGGCAAGTCCCGGATCATATATTTTTACATTTCGTACTGCCCTACCGTGTTAATACCGAAAATATTGAAGAACACCGCCAAATTCTTCATGAACAATTAGCAGAGCGAACTAGCAAGTTGTCCATGACGGAAGCCATTCTGGAGACAAATTACTGGTGTCATGAGGTGGCAACGTATATTGGGAGTGATTTGCGGACGATTTCACCATTATCGATGATTCGAAATGCACGCGGTCGTTGCGGTGAAGAATCCACACTAGCTGTGGCAGCCCTTCGCAGTATAGGCATACCTGCACGTCAAGTGTATACGCCACGTTGGGCACATTGTGATGATAACCATGCATGGGTGGAGGCATGGGCAGACGGTGAATGGTATTTTATCGGGGCTTGTGAACCGGAAGCCCGTCCTAATCAAGGGTGGTTTGGACCTCCAGCGCGTAGAGCGATGTTAATTAACACACGTATTTTCGCTAATTATCAAGGTCCAGAAGAGATTACGCTTGCAGATGAGTGGTTCACTGAAATTAATGTATTGGAAAATTACGCATTCACGCGGGCGATTACGATTCATGTGAAAGATGAATTCGGACAGTCTGTGCAGGATGCAGAAGTACAGTTCCAAGTGTATAACATGGCGGAATTTTTCCCGATTGCGATCCTTCCTACGAATGCTCAAGGAGAAGCAACTTTCAAAACAGGTCTCGGTGACCTCATGATTCGTGCGGCAAAGGGTGGTACTTGGGGGGAAGTGAAAATTTCAGTGGCGGACAGTGAATGCGTTGAGCTTGTACTGAATCAAGAAAATCAGCCCGCTGCAGGAACGATGGTCGATTATGATATGGTTCCTCCTCCAGCGTGTGAAGGTGAGGTAGTAGAGGAACTGTCTGAGTTTCATATTCAGCGACATAATGAACGTTTGGAGGAAGGGATCTCGGTTCGTACGAAATATGAAGCGACTTTTGTGACAGAAGAAGCAGCGAGGAAGCTCGGGGAAACACTGGGTCTCCCGGAAGATCGTGTATGGACAGTGCTTCAGAAGGCACGTGGTAACAGTGTAGAGATAGCCGCATTTCTGGAGGCAGCCACATCAGCGTATGGAGAATGGGCTTTACGGTTATTGGAATGTATTAATGAAAAGGATTTAATTGACACATTTATTCCTACCCTTACAGATCATGTGGCTGGTGCGCTTGCTGTACGTGGTGAGCTCACAGAGGAAGTATTCGTGCCCTTCATTTTGCGTCCTCGTGTTCACTACGAGATGATTACACCGTATCGTACATTTTTCCAACAAGCTTTCACTTCGGATGAAGTGGCGTTGTTCCGTCAGGAACCAACGAAGCTGGTTCAATTCATAGATGAAACGTGGGATATATGGACAGACCTTCCGAATCTGAAAGGGAAGGGAACCGCAGTGGGCACCTTTGAATTGCGCGTAGGCGATCGCAGTTCCCTGGATATCATGTTCGTATCCATTTGTCGTAGTTTAGGAATCCCAGCGCGAATTCATCCCATTGAATCCAAGCCGCAATTTATGGTGGATAATATTTTCGTGGATGCTCAATTTACCAAAGGCGTTGTTGAGGGTGGGAAAGAATTAGTGAACGGTACCCTTACCCTTACTCTTATTCGTGATCAGGGTGCAGAGACAGTCCAACCAACGGCTTCATACTATGAGAATTTTTCATTAGCTCGCCTGGAGAACGGTTTTTATAAAACCTTATGTTTCCCGCATGGCGCAAATGACCTACATGATACTCCACTTGAGGTTGAGCAGGGAGCATATCGTCTGACGACAGGCGTACGATTAAAGGATGGCACCGTGCTTGTAAAGTTCACTTATTTTCATATTGCAGAAGGGGAAGAGACGAAGCTGGTCATGAAATATCGTCAATCTACATTGGAAATTCCAGTGTACGGCAAGATGGAACGACTTGAGCAGCTGACCTCATGGACAGGAGTGGAGCAGACTTTCGCAGATCTTCTTGGCAGACAAGGCGCCTATGTCGCTTGGCTGGAGCCGGAACGAGAGCCTTCAAAGCATTTACTTCGTGAACTCTCTGAGTTGAAGCATGAGTTCAATGCGCTAGGTGCTCCCATCATTCTTATTGTTGGTGACAAGCAATGGGCAGCTTCGTTTCATCCAGAGGACTATCCAGATCTTCCTGCAAATGCAGTGTTTGTACGTGATTCAACGTATAATCTATTGCCCGAATTATTTTCATCGTCCCAAGCGAGTGAAGCGGGATTCCCGCATCTTATCATTGTGGACCGTGAAGATCAGATTCGTTACATGTCATCAGGATATAAGATTGCAGCGAGCAAGGAAGCGATTCAAATCTTAACAAGAGTGTGAAAGGATGGATCAACAAATGATTGTAGCAGGCTACGTGAGTGATTCCAAACTATCTGAGTTAACGCGTGACCACTTGATGAAGTTAACGCATCTCAACGTTGCATTTGGTTATGTGAAAGATGATCAGATTACAACAGCACATTTGAAATGCACGAACCAGCTACAAGAGATAAAAGCGATGTATCCGAATCTGACGCTGATGCTCTCCATTGGTGGATGGGGGAATGGGGGCTTCTCTGAGGCTGCTTCTACCGAAGAAGGACGTCTGAAATTCGCAGCATCGGCTGTGCAAGTAGTAACAGATTTCCCGTTCGATGGAATTGATTTGGATTGGGAATATCCTTGTTACAGTGAAGCGGATATTGAATCGTCGCCGGATGATAAATGCAATTTTACACTGCTATTAAAGACGATTCGAGATGCACTAGATGTGAAAGGTACAGCGGATGGCAGGCATTACTTGCTTACAATTGCGGCAGGTGCTGATCAGTATTACATAGATGGCACCGAGATGGATCAAGTACAGCAATATTTGGATTTTATACAGCTGATGACCTACGATATGCGTGGCGGATTCCAGATTCTAACGGGACATCATACGAATTTATTTCATACGACAGGAGATTTGTATCGTATCAGTACAGAGGCATCGGTGAATATGTTCATTCAGGCAGGTGTCCCCCGAGAGAAAATCGTCATTGGCGTGGCGTTCTATTCCCGAATGTGGAAGCAGGTGCCGGATAAGAATCATGGATTTCTACAAATGGCGGGCACAACCGGTGGCTATGGCCCAGAATATACAGAGCTGTTTGCTAATTACATCAATCAGAATGGCTACGTACGGCATTGGGACGATGAGGCTAAAGCACCATATTTATTTAATGGAGACACGTTTATTTCCTATGATGACGTGGATTCGATCGCGCATAAATGTGAGTATGTCAAACGTGAAAAACTTGCGGGTGCCATGTTCTGGGAATATAGCTGTGATAGGACACACACATTGCTTGATGCACTGTATGCAGGCTTATATGAGGGTTCGAAGTGATGCTAACTGTTCAATTAGTTAAGAAACATGATACTTCAGTCAACAAACGTTAGATTCAGGATAAATTCCCTTTTAATGCGCTTTATTATGATTTAAAGTAGGGGTGCAAGAAGGGTTAGACATACTAAAAACGTTGTTGCAGATCACAATTGTATACATGGAAGGAGTTTATGAAATGAGCAAAATTATTGGTGAAGCACTATCAAATATTCCTTGGCAAGATAAGCCGAGTGGCTATAACGCTCCAGTGTGGCGATATACCCATAATCCGATTATTCAGCGAGATGCACAGTTAAACTCAAACAGTATTTTTAATTCCGCGGTTATTCCTTTTGAAGAGGGATATGCAGGGGTATTCCGTTGTGACTCCAGATCTGTAAGTATGGACATATTCGCTGGCTTCAGTCAGGACGGGCTTCAATGGGAGATTAATGAGAATCCGATCCAATTTGAAGGCGACGAATATGTAACAAAGCGGGAGTATCGCTACGATCCACGCGTCTGCAAAATCGAGGATAAATATTATGTTTCTTGGTGTAATGGATACCATGGTCCTACAATTGGTCTCGCATATACGTATGATTTCAAAGCCTTTCACCAATTAGAAAACGCTTTCCTGCCATACAACCGGAATGGTGTATTATTTCCGCGCAAAATAAATGGCAAATATGCGATGTTAAGCCGTCCAAGTGATACGGGGCATACACCATTTGGAGATATCTTTTTTAGTGAGAGCCCTGACCTGACGTATTGGGGAAAGCATCGTTACGTGATGGGTACGATCAATTCGGACGCTTCTGCATGGCAATCGAAGAAAATTGGTCCAGGGCCGATTCCAATTGAAACAGATCGCGGATGGTTGTTGATCTATCATGGTGTAATAAATACGTGTAACGGGTTCGTATACCGTATGGGTGTTGCTTTACTAGATTTGCATGAGCCATGGAAGGTGTTAGCACGTTCACGGAATTATATTCTTGGACCAGAGACATTGTATGAGTGTGTAGGAGATGTGCCGAATGTCACCTTCCCTTGCGCAGCACTTTCCGATGGCGATACAGGCCGAATTGCAATTTACTATGGCTGTGCTGATACCGTAACAGGGGTTGCGTTCACAACTGTAGATGAGTTGTTCGACTATATGGATAAGTATCCGCTAGAGAATTAGTAGAGAAAGCGAAGGTCATGGCTAGTTAGAATAACTATAGGGAGAGATCGAGATGTCCGTTAAACGGCCTTGGAAAATATACGCAATCCATCATTCTCATACAGATATCGGGTATACAGAGCGTCAGGAGAAAATTCAGCAGTATCATGTCAATTTTATTCGCCAGGTCCTGCATATTTTACGTGAAAGCAAATCGGGTCGTCGTCCGGAATGGCAAGGCTTTAAGTGGGTCTGTGAAACATTCTGGCCGATAGAGACCTTCTTGAAGCAAGCTACAGAGCAAGAGAAGATAGAGTTCGCTGAAGGTGTGAGACAGGGAGATATCGGGTTGTCGGGGACTTATCTAAATATGACAGAATTAATTGGTAAGGAGCTGTTCCAATCGATGATTGCGCGAGTGTGTGATTACGGACAGTCCATACAAATTCCTGTAACATCGGCAATGACAGCAGATATTAACGGTTTCAGCTGGGGGTATGGTCAGGTATTGCTGGATGCTGGGATCCAGAATCTGTCCACCTGTATTCATACGCATCACGGAATGTTCCCTTGCTGGAAGAAGCAGCAGCCGTTCTGGTGGGAGATGCCTTCAGGGGATCGCCTGTTGACGTGGAGCGGAGAGCATTATGTGTTCGGAAATGATCTGGGGCTTGTACCTGGCATGGGTGGTAAATATACGATTAAAGATGAATTTGATATGAGCAAGGGCGCGGATTTTGAAATTGCTGAACATCGGATCGAGCGTTATATCGATCGTCTGGTACAGGACGGCTATGCATTCGATTTCTTTCCGGCGATGTTCTCAGGCTTGCCTACGGATAATAATCCGCCAAATGCGGCGGCCATAGAGTTTATCCAGCAATGGAACGAGAAGCATGGGGAGCGTATTGTGATTCAAATGGCTACGTTAGATGACTTCTTTGCAGAGGTCCGTGCCCATGCAGCACAGCACCCGGAAGATATTCCTGTCTATCGAGGAGATTGGCCCGATTGGTGGACGGATGGGGTTGGGTCGACACCAAAGCATGTACAAGTATTCCGTGAGGCGCAGCGAGTGTATCAAAAGGTAAGAAGACTGGATCCTAATTATGACATCATATCCCCGGAAGCTATTAAAGAAATGGAATATCAATTAACGATGTTCGCTGAGCACACATGGGGCTATCATTCTTCGATTTCAGAGCCTTGGAACCCGTTTGTTCAAGAATTGGGCTTGCGTAAGGAGGCTTTTGCTGCAAATGCGAGCACCGCTGCACATCGTGCGTTGTACGAAATCCTTGAAGCCAAGGGAGATGCATTGCTTGCACCGGGGCGGCCGATGAAATTCAAAATTTGTAATCCTTACAGCTTTGTTCAAGAGGAACATGCCCACCTTATTCTTGAGGGCTGGTATTATGAGCAGATAAAAGAAGGGTTTGAGGTGCGTGATTTCAATACAGGTGAGGTGCTCCCATCTCAACTGCGCCTTGCGCATCGCGGGGTTATTGTAACCATTCCGGTCATTCTGGAGCCCCAGGAAGAAAAAGTGCTTCATATCGTAGCGGTTAAGCCAGCAAACAAAACCGCATATATGAACGATTATGTGGCGTCGGATCGTGTATTGGATTTGGATGTTACTCATGAAGTAAAGGACTTCCACGTGACATCCACATATGCTGAAACCCCATTTGTACGCATTGAATGGAAGAAGGGTGAAGGAATTACCTCTTGGAAGGATAAGCAGACTGGACAGGAGCTACTGCGTGCGGACCGGAATCATCATGCATTCACACCGGTGTATGATGTTACGCCAGCCACAAAGGTGGTCGAGATGACGGAGGTTCGTCGTCTTATGGGCCGTAATCGGAAAGGGCCGAATGCGATTGTATCTACAGGTGTGTTGACAAGTGCAGAAATTGTAGGACAGGGAGAGCTTTATAGCATGATTCAATTGACCTATGAAGTCTCTGGTTGCGAGCATTATTCCTTGTTCTTAACCGTTTATGCGGATCGTCCGCGTGTGGACGTGGCGGTACGCATGCATAAGGAAAGTGTGTGGAAACCTGAGAATTTGTATATTTCACTTCCGTTTGGCGGCGCATTGACAACTTCAGCGCAGGATCTGTGGGTGGATAAGATGGATGCACTAACTCGACTGCGTAAGGATCAATTACCAGGCAGCTTGGCTGATTATACGGCTGTTGGTGAAGGTGCTGCTTATATTTCGAAGGAGCAGGGAATTGTGATTGCGATGCCAGACACTCCGTTGATTCAACTGGGCTCCTTGGAGCATAAATATCGTCTACTTAATGGCGATGCCAGACTGGAACAGGACCCTGCGCACTTGTACGCCTGGGTGATGAATAACTATTGGGAAACCAACTTTGCAGCTACGCTTGGCGGCTTCTATGAATTCCGCTATTACATTACATGGGGTGAGAAGTTTAACAATCCTGAAGTATCGTTCGATATGTGTCGGGGGATGAATGCAGGAATCCTGGCGTGGAGACAATTCTAGTTCATGTGAACGGGAGGAATTGTAAGCTATGAGATATAAAGATTCATCTTTGCCGATTCATGAGCGTGCTATAGATTTATTGGCTCAAATGACGTTGGAGGAGAAGATCGGGCAGCTCCTCCAGCCCTTTGGCTGGAAGGCGTATGAGAAATCGGAAGGCAAGATTCAACTGACAGAAGTATTTAAGGAAGAAATTGCTAACGGTGGCGTGGGTTCTTTGTATGGTGTGCTGCGTGCAGATCCTTGGACAGAGGTAACGCTGGAAACCGGGTTGTCTCCTTTGGAAGGCGCAGAAGTAACGAATCTGATCCAGCAATATGCGATTGAGCATACACGTCTGGGTATTCCGATTCTGCTGGGCGAGGAATGCTCCCATGGTCATATGGCGATTGGCAACACCGTATTTCCCGTACCGCTTGCCATCGGAAGTACATGGAATGTGGAATTATTCCGGCAGATCTGCCAAACAGTGGCTGTTGAGACTCGCGCTCAAGGAGGGGCAGCAACCTACTCCCCAGTACTAGATATTGTACGTGATCCGCGCTGGGGGCGAACAGAGGAATGCTTTGGGGAAGATCCATTTTTAAATAGTGAAATGGCAGTAGCTGCTGTGAGGGGCTTACAAGGCGATTCATTAAATACAGACCATACGATCCTGGCAACATTAAAGCATTTCGTCGCGTATGGCAGCTCGGATGGTGGTCGTAATGCTGACACCGTGCGGATGGGAAAACGCGAGTTAATGGAGAAGGATTTGCTACCCTTCCAGAAGGCAATTGAAGCTGGGGCTAAATCTGTTATGACAGCTTACAATGAGATCGATGGTGTTCCGTGTACTTCGAGTAAGGAGTTATTAACAGAGGTGCTTCGTGAGCAATGGGGCTTTGACGGCTTCGTCATTACGGATTGTGGTGCGATCAGCCAGCTTAAACATGGTCACCAGATTTGTGAGACAGAAGAAGAGGCGGCGACTCTTGCACTTAAAGCTGGTGTCGATATGGAGATGTCTGGTGAAACATTTGGCAGATATCTAATGAACGCATTACAGCTGCAGTTGATTGACATTTCCGATATTGATCTCGCAGTCGAACGAATTCTGCGTGCGAAGTTTGAATTGGGATTGTTTGAACGTCCCTTTGTTGATCCGGCTACAGCACAGCGTGTCGTTGGACAACAGTTGCATTTGGAGATGGCGCGACAAGCTGCACGCGAAGGTATCATTCTTTTGAAGAATCATGATGAGGCTCTGCCGCTCTCCCCGTCACTTGGTAAAATTGCTGTTATTGGGCCGAATGCCAACAATATTTATAATCAATTGGGTGACTATACTTCACCACAGGAGCGTCATCACATCATTACCGTTTTGGACGGGGTTCGTGCTAAATGTGCAGGACTCAGCGAAGTGCTGTATGCTCCGGGCTGCCGCGTGAAAGATCCATCGAAAGCAGGCTTTGATATGGCAATGGAGGTGGCGTCAGCAGCGGACACCATTATTGCAGTTGTTGGGGGATCAAGTGCACGTGATTTCGGTGAAGGTACGATTGATTTGAAGACAGGGGCTGCCGTCATTACGGATCAATTTAGTCTTAGTGATATGGAATGTGGAGAAGGCTTCGATCGTGCAGAGCTGAACTTGTGCGGTGTGCAGCTTGATCTGCTGCAGAAGCTGCACAGCTTGAACAAAAAACTGATTGTTGTTTATATCAATGGTCGTCCCATTGTCGAGCCTTGGGTAGATGAGCATGCGGATGCCATTCTGGAGGCTTGGTACCCGGGACAGCAGGGCGGGCATGCGATTGCGGATATTTTGTTCGGAGACTATAATCCATCCGGCCGGCTTACACTATCCATTCCAAAGCATCAAGGGCAATTACCGATTTATTACAATAAGAAACGCTCCAGAGGTCATCGCTATCTCGAGGTGGACTTTCATCCGCAATATGTGTTTGGTTATGGTCTAAGCTATACAAGCTATCAATACGAGCATATTCGCTTGGATCAGACACAAATAGAGCTGGATGATTCTTGTACTGTATCCGTGGAGGTTACGAATATTGGCGATGTAGCTGGACATGAGGTTGTTCAACTATATATAAAAGATTGCACTAGCACAATTACACGCCCGGAACGAGAATTAAAAGGCTTTCAGAAGATTTATATGGAGCCTGGTGAGATGCGTACCATTCAATTTCATATTACTTCGCGGGAGCTGCAGTTTGTCGGTTCTGATTTGAAGTGGACGGTTGAGCCCGGCAAATTTGAGATCATGATTGGATCGAACGTAGGCAATACCATTTCAACAAGCTTAGAGGTTGTTCCTCGTAACTTGAGATCGTAATCACGGGAGGGTTACCAAATTATGAAAGAGCATCGTTTACCTACTATTGAAGTTAATAAGTTCCCTCTGCCTCAGGCGGTTCAGCAAGTTATGAAGGACGCTAGTGAACGTCTGGCTCATCGTCCGAAGCTGCGTCAATTATTCCAGAATTGTTTTCCAAATACATTAGAAACTACTACTAAGCTGTTGGATGACGGAACAACATTTGTGTTAACTGGCGATATTCCGGCGATGTGGCTGCGTGACTCTGTTGAGCAGGTTATTCATTATGTTCCTTTTGCCAAGGAAGATGCTGAGCTTGGGCGGATTCTAGAAGGCTTAATACGCCGTCATATGTTTTATATTCAAATTGATCCTTATGCGAATGCCTTTAACGAGTCAGCAAATGATTGGCACTGGAATGCAACGGATGAGACAGACAGCTCACCTTGGGTATGGGAGCGTAAATTTGAGCTTGATTCCATGTGCTTCTCATTCCGCTTGGCCTATCTATATTGGAAAGAAACTGGACGCACCGGGATCTTTGATGAAGTTTTCCGAACCTCACTACTGAAGATGTTGAACGTATGGCAGATTGAGCAGGAGCACAAGGAGCAGTCAACCTACCGCTTTCAACGTCACAACGGCATCATGATAGATACATTACGTAAGAACGGCTTGGGGATGCCGGTAAATAATGTTGGACTGATCTGGTCAGGCTTCCGCCCCAGTGACGATGCGTGTGACTTTCATTTCAATATTCCATCGAATATGTTCGCCGCTGTAACGCTTCGACAATTGCAGGAAATTGCTCAATATGTATATAGAGATTCAAAGCTCGTAGCTCGAATGTCGGCAATGGAAGAAGAAATCCGGCATGCCATTGAGCTTTATGGAATCATTGACCATTCCAAATACGGCAAGATGTATGCGTTCGAAACGGATGGTTTCGGTAACCATTTATTGATGGACGATGCAGGTACTCCGAGCTTAATGTCAGCGCCCTATCTAGGTTACTGTGCGCCAGACGATCCGATATATTTGAATACCCGCAAATTTGCTCTGAGTGAGGATAATCCCTATTTCTTCAAAGGAGAGAAGCTCAGCGGCATTGGCAGTCCGCATACTAGCACGGGATTCGTATGGCATCTTGCTTATACGATGCAGGGATTAACCGCAGTTGATCCTCAAGAAATGCTCGAGATGATTGAAATCTGTGAGTCGACAGATGCTGGTACTGGATTTATGCATGAGGGATTTGATGTCCATGATCCAACGAACTTTACGCGTGAGTGGTTCGCTTGGTCGAACAGCCAGTTCGCACAGCTTGTGTGGAAGGCATTGGAATCAGGCATATTGCCCTAAAATATATCACTATGAGCGGGATAGAGCTCACTAACTGTATAGGAGTGACAACTATGTTCGAGAAAAGACCTATTAACCCTATTCGGTACACTCAACAAATGAAGCCAGATACAGTTACGCCATATGCAAAATCCGGAGTCCAGCGAGGTTTTGAGGCAATACTGTCCCCGCTCCTACAACAAGCTGCGATGAATTCCAATAGTATTATTAATGTAGCTATTGACGGAACGCATGGTGCCCAATATCAACACATCCTGGCAAGGATCATAGATGTATTGGAACAAGAGGGGCATAAGACAGTTCTCATCGGAAGCAATAGCTTTATGAAGACAAGTGAAGAGCTGCGCACGTTCTTTGAAGCGAATATTACAGATAATCGTGCATTTGGTTATTTTTCGGATGCTAAGATTACAGATTATTTCATTCCAGAAGCACAAGATAAGATAGACAACTTCAAAAAACAGATTCAATTACCTGTCGACCAAACAACCTTCATTATCACGTTCGGACCAGGGGCCTATTGGCTTGGAAACGGCAACTACGACATTACCTACTTCTTGGATGTATCTCGTGAGTACCAGCAATTGGAACATAAAGCACATTTATTAAATTTCGGCTTTAGTTGGAACCGAGATGTGGTGGAGAAGTATAAAATCTGTCTATTTGTGGAATGGCCAGTGCTGGAAACTTACCGAAAAGAAGTATTGGATTCGATCCACTATTACGTGGATATGAATGAGCCCGAGTGTCCCAAGCTAACGACGGTCTTCACCCTACGCCAGATGATTGCAGACATCGCCAAGTCCCCTATGCGTGTGAAGCCGTTCTTCGCGCCAGGGATATGGGGTGGTCAGTATTTGAAAAAATTCGCGGAGCTTCCGAAGGAATGGGCCAACTGCGCTTGGAGCTTTGAGCCGATTGCACCGGAGAACTCTATTTTGCTGAAGTATAATGACGAAATAATCGAGGTACCCTTCCTCATAGTCATGCATTATGAGCATCCGGCCATTCTCGGGAATCGTATTGTCGGGCTGTTTGGTGATTATTTTCCGATTCGCTTCGACTACCTTGATACCATCGACGGAGATAGCTTGTCGTGTCAGGTACATCCGAAGCAGGAGTATATTCGTGAGACATTTAATGAATTTATGGCACAGCAAGAATCGTACTATATCATGGAGAATTTAGAGAATACATCTGTGTTCTTGGGACTGACCGAACAATGTACGAAGGAGGAATTCTTTAACGCGGTACACCATGCACAAGAAACTGGTGAACCCATTCAAATCACTGACTTTGTTAATCAATATGAAGCGAATAAGGGGGATTTATTCTTAATTCCTACAGGGACCGTTCATGCCTCTGGAAAGAATAACTTAGTACTCGAAATATCCTCTACGACATGGTGGTTTACGTTCAAAATCTACGATTTCCTTCGTAAAGGAATGGATGGCAAGCCACGTCCTATTAATATTGATCATGCCTTTGACAATATTGATTTCGATAAAAGAACGGCATGGGTAGAGGACAATTTGATTCCTAAGCCAAGCTTGCTGCAAAAGCAGGGGATTAACGAGGAGTATGTTCTTGGGCAGCGTGAAGATCTACTGTTTTATGTTCATCGTGTGCACTTACATGATACATGGGAGGACCATACAAATAACGAAATGGTAATGTATAACTTGGTTGAGGGAGAAAAGGTCCGTATAGTATCCTGTTCAGATGAATCTATATATATCGAGTTACAATACGCGGAATCATATATCCTCCCAGCCGTGTTCGGTGCCTACAAAATAATAAATATCGGAAACAAGCCATGTAAGCTAGTGAAAGCTGGCGTATCCAAGGTCTGGGATGTGAGTCTCCTTTGAAGCCTAAAGTCGTGATCGCTTTAGACGTGGGAGGAACCTTTATTAAGTCTGGTTTGGTCGTGGATGGAGAATTGCTGCAGGCTAGCTGCAAGCAGCATCCTGCCCTTGCTGATCAAGATGCCGATGTGATTATAGAGCAGTTTATTTCTATATTCGAAGATCAATATCAGTTCTATACCGTTACACTAGGGAAATCGGCAGACTGTACTTGGAATATCGGTCTCGCTTTTCCTGGACCCTTTGATTACCAGCAGGGTATCTGTTATATTCAGGGGCTTAGTAAATATGAGGCGTTGTATGGTGAGAATATACGAGAAGTATTATATACCCGGTTCAATGCTTTACAACATACGGAATGGGCGAAGCACCTGCTGCAGGCAGATATTCGCTTTGAGAATGATGCGAAGCTGTTTGCCTTAGGTGTAAGCAGGTTATTTCCAAATGAACGATATATTTCGTTAACGATAGGGACAGGGTTAGGCTCCGCATTTATTGATCGTGCATCGATCCTGAACGAAGGACCAGGCATTCCCAAGGACGGTTGGCTTTTTGATAAACCTTTCCTAGAGCACTCCATAGACGATGCCTTCTCACGACGCGGAATTCTTTGTCTGGCTGAGCAGATGGGAGCTCTAGAAAAAGGAATGGACGTGAAGGAACTCGCAGAACAAGCAAGAAACGGGAATAGCTTGTGCTGCAAGGTGTTTGAAGAATTCGGTACACGATTGGCTAGGATGCTAAAGTCCTATGTTATAGACTATCAGCCAAACCGCATCGTTATCGGCGGACAGATTGCTAAAAGCATCGATTTATTTAGCCCTGCCCTCCAGAAGGGATTGGCTGATTCATCTATTAGTATATTTACTTCAGAAAATGTGTTCGAACACACGCTTATCGGAATTTCAAGATTGTTTGACTGATCTCTTGGATTCAATTGAAACTGAACAATAACTAGGGCTGATTGGATATCCAATCGGCTTTTTTTCTTTGCTGTCTAATTTTATATCAATTCCTCTATCATCAGATATCCCTCTGAAGGGATACCCAGCCCCCGTTATTATTGGTATACTTTAACAAATGAATCTACATATGGAGTGTTTAAGGAGGTTATGATCGATGAGATCGAGCGGAATTCTTCTTCTATTAATAACACTTATAGTAACCGGTTGCTTTAATCTGCCATCCAATGGAGAAGAAAAATTCACTACTACCATTAATGAACAAGAAGATGTGATAAACAGCCATGGAATGATTGTTAAGAATCTTAAGAAGCTGGATGCTTTTATCCAAAATAAAGCGGGTACGCAGCGTGTGGTTCATTACACAATTGAAGGTGATCCGATCTTTAATGACTTGAAATATACTGACCAAGGGATTGAAATGCGGCATGATAATTCCGAAGATAAGTTTGGTAGTCCCCAAGTAACCACATACACTTGTCAGAACCTTGTTAGAAACGAAACGGATAATCTCTTGTCGTATACCTTAACGGGCTGCGAGGGCAAACAAGCAAAGATCGAGCTGCTACAGATTCCTTTTGACGTCACGAAACAAGATAAGTTTGAGTTTGTTTTAAAGTATGGCGTGAACTTAAAGAATGAGATCAACACCATTGATATGAAGCTAGTAAAAGATCTCCAGAATGGGGAAGTAGTCGAGGTTAGCGATTTTGAGCTTTCTGAACAGGAACGAGGACAAATCTATAAAGAAATGGTACTAGCGAATTACTTAGGTGAAAAAGAATTATCTACTGAGTGTAATCGAAAACCTGCTGTAAGTTACGATTTATCGGTTCAGATTAATAGTGGAGAGCGTCATTATCAGTGGACGGAATGCCAGAATACTGAGGATGACGGTCAGATGACCGAACTAGCCCAAGCGATCATTAAAATCGTGCAGGCTGGAAGCATTTATAAGCAACTGCCTGAGGTTAAGGGGCATTACGAATAATCTAGCATTCATATTTATTCTCAAATCATTGGAGGCAGCATTCATGCACCGTATATTATTAATTGAAGATGACGAAGCAATTAGTGAAATGGTTAGGTCCTATTTAGTAAAAGAGGGCTATGAAGTGGAAATGGCGTTTGATGGTGAAGTAGCGGAAAGGACATTCCGTACTAGTAATCCTTTTGATCTTGTATTATTAGATCTCATGCTGCCCAAGCGCAGCGGTACTGATATTCTCCAGACGATCCGTGCGACAAGTCTAGTTCCTGTATTGATCATGTCAGCCAAGGACAGCGATGTGGATAAAGCGCTTGGACTTGGCTTTGGGGCGGATGATTATATTACCAAGCCATTTTCAATGATCGAATTAGCTGCAAGAGTGAAGGCTGCGATTCGAAGAGCGGGTTATGCTACCCCCACTATCCAACCGGAAGCTCCAATTCCTGCGAAGCAAAAGATTTCCATTGGTGGCCTGACTGTGGATTTGGATAATTTCTCTGCGCTAAAGAACGGGGAAGAAGTGAAGTTAACGTCTAAGGAATTTCATATTCTTAAGCTGTTCGTTACACATCCGGGCAGGGTCTTCACCAAAGCGCAGATTTATGCTAGCGTGTGGGCAGATGATTATTTCGGGGATGAGAACGTTATTAATGTACATATGAGAAGATTACGCGAAAAAATAGAAGATGATCCCTCCCATCCAGAGTTCATCAAGACGCTGTGGGGGATCGGATATAAGCTGGGAGAGCAGCTATAATGAGCATGGCGCTTAGTGTGGTCATTGTACTCCTGCTCGTCGTCATTGGATGGCAATATCAGCATTCGCGTAAAGCTTCCAGAGACCTGAAATATATTCATGACAAGCTAAGTAGCATCATGGCTGAAGGTTCACACGAAAGACTGCTGTTATTCAGTAGTAATGTGGAGCTGCAAAGTGTGCTGATTGATCTAAATCGGCTGCTCGACATTAATCATAAAGGAAGCATTGAGCGCGTGAAGCTGGAGAAGTCGATGCGTAATATGCTGTCGAACATTTCCCACGATCTTAAGACTCCGCTAACGGTAGTACTCGGTTATATTGAGACGATTCTGCAGGATGAACATATGCCAGCCGAGGAACGGGAACGTATGATGAACACAATTCACCAAAAAGCGAATGAAGTGATCCATCTGATGAACAAGTTCTTTGATTTGGCCAAGCTGGAATCGGGGGATCGGGAAATCAATCTTACACGTGTTGAGGCAGGCGAGGTGTGCAGACGTAATATTCTCTCTTTCTATGATATCCTTAGCGCCAAGGGCAGTGAGGTGGAGATAGAAATCCCTGATGACTCGCTTTATTTCATGGGAAACGAAGAGGCGCTTGACCGGATATTGACCAATTTGTTATCGAATGCGATTGCTTACGGGGATGCCGGAGGCGTATTAGGTTTGAAGCTCTATAGTGATAAGAACAAAGTATACATAGATGTTTGGGACAGGGGAAAAGGCATTAGTGAAGTTCACCAGGATAAAGTATTCGAACGGCTCTATACACTGGAGGATTCGAGAAATCGATCATATCAAGGGAGTGGTCTGGGTCTGACGATCACCAAAAGATTAACGGAGCAGATGAATGGTACCATTACACTGGTTAGTCAACCGTTTGTGAGAACAGTATTTACCCTTTCTTTTCGTAGATTAAGCTTCTAAAGAATGAAATTGTGTACAGCTTAAGATTTTTGTAAGAATCGAGTAATAAAAAAGAAAATTCTGCTGTGTACAATAAGAACTAAGGAAGACGAGACGAAAACAAAGGGGAGCACGGAAATGACTACGATACTTCGAACAAGAAATTTAACGAAAACCTACCAAGGCAAAGAAGCCGTTAGCAATGTGAATATGAATATTAAACAAGGTGAAATTTATGGCTTTCTTGGACCGAACGGTGCCGGCAAAACAACGGTCATGAAAATGATCACGAACCTCGTTAAACCGACGAGTGGTGAGATTGAGTTTTTTAATGAAAAAATGACAAATCATTCGTATGAAATGCTCAAACGGATGGGCTGCATCATTGAATATCCAGTGTTCTATGATAAACTCACAGCCAAGGAAAACCTGATCCTGCATGGAGAATATATGGGCTATTATGATCCGCAAGCGATTGGTGAAGCGCTGGAGCTGGTAAAGCTTACGGGTATCGATAAAAAGCCGGTGAAGCAATTTTCGCTTGGGATGAAGCAACGCCTTGGTATTGCCAGAGCCTTTATGACGAAACCGGAGCTACTCATTCTGGATGAGCCGATTAATGGACTAGACCCTGTGGGAATCAAAGAGATGCGTGAAGTGTTCCGGATGCTTAGCCGTGAATACGGAATGACGTTACTTGTATCTAGTCATATTCTGGGGGAAATCGAGCAGATTGCTGATACTATCGGTGTGATCCGGCAGGGTGCTCTGGTAGAAGAGGTGGCGATGGATTCCATTCGCGGTCAAAATACAGAATATATCGAAGTGGTTACGAATGAGATTAACAAAGCAGTGTACGTGTTGGAGCACAAGCTTGGCCTCAATAACTTCAAAGTACTAGATCATATTACAGTAAGAATCTATGACGGTGGAATCTCACAACGTGATCTGAATAAGGCGTTAGTACTAGCAGATGTGGAAATTGAAAGCATCAGCAAGAAACAACATACGCTGGAAGATTATTTTTTACAATTGATTGGGGGTGAGGGCGTTGCTTAAATTAATATCTTTGGAAATTCAGAAGAATAAGCTAAAAACTCTTCTTACAGGGGCAGCAATCGTCAATCTCGCTATTCTTGGGTTTATGATTATGGTTTTATTCGTTGATCGAAATGAGAATGAACCGTCGTTCGCTTCTTACGCAGATATGTTTGAGGGTGTGTTCGTTTTTGTTAAGGCTGCTTATATTATTTTCGCTTCCGTTATTATTAGCAAGCTGGTGATTGATGAGTATAAGAACAACACCATTACTCTTCTCTTCATGTACCCTATCTCACGTAAAAAGCTAATGACTGCGAAAATATTGATAGTGTTCGCCTTCACATTTGTTGCCATCATCGTGTCAGACATTGTGGTTGGCGCTATCCTAATAGGATTCAATTCTTTTGTAGGGCTTATTCCGGGTGAGTTAAACCTTCCCATGATCACTTCAGAGCTGATCAAGTTAGGCGCAAACGCATTTTACGCAGCGGGTATTGCTTTGATTCCTTTGTACTTTGGAATGAAGAAAAAATCAGTCCCTGCCACCATCGTCTCGGCGGTGTTAGTTACCTCCCTAATTTCTGGTGGATTTGATCAAGCACGCTTAGGTAATTTAGCGGCGGTGTCGATCTCGCTTGGCTTGATAGGAGCAGGTATTGCCTATATGGCGATTCGCAATATTGACCATAAAGATATAGCCTAAAATATTTATAGAAATCCCTCTTAAGAATCTCAGTACGATGTGTAAGTCATCGTGGTTGGGTTCTAAAGGGGGATTTAGTGTTTATCTGCGACCGATTAAAGTATATTTGCTATAATGATCAAAATAGAATAATTTAAAATTTGAGATGATTTCTGCTCATTTTAGGGTAATGATAATGGATGAGAGAGCCTGAGGTGAAATGAATTGTGGATAAAGACTGGACGTCCATTCTAACACGATTGCTTTCGGAAGAGAGCGCTTATAAATCGTTATATGACCATCATCCTAATTTGATATTTGTGTTGGATCGGCAAGGTCGCTGCGTAGGAACGAATCGTACGTTCTATCTAGAATCCATTGCAGAAGCATCGTTCCAAGATATAGGTCTGACAGCACTTAAAAGAATATACCTTGTTGATGGAGCTAGTTTTGAGGCTGCCCTGCAAGGGAATCCCTCTAGCTTTGAATTGCAAGATCTGAACAATCCCAAAGCGGACGTTGTGAAGGGAAACTTTGTTCCTATAACGATAGACGAGGGAATTGTCGGGGTATTCGCGATCATACAAGTGGATAACAGCAACTATCATCATTATTTGGAAGGGTTACATGACTGGCTAAACGCATTAGCAGATTATTTTCATGCTAAATTATCGGATAAGGTAGAACTAGAGTCAAACTTCAAATCTACTTTTGCTGCTGAAGTTGAAGATAAACGAGCGAACCTTATTCTGAACTCCGTCTCAGCTGGAATATTCGTACTAGATAATATAGGGCGAACGCTCTTTATTAACCGTGAGGGAGCAGATATGTTAGGTTACCAGCCTACAGAATTGGTTGGCCTGAAGCTGATGGAATATATTCATCAAATCCAAGGTGATGGCTCACGTTATTCAACCCCTGTTTGTCAGATCAGTCTTACAATTGCAGATGGAATTATCCGCAGGAAAGACGATGAGATCTTCTGGCGTAAGGATGGAACCAGCTTTTTTGTCAATTATCGGGTCTCGCCTCTTATGGATGGGGGGATGATCTCAGGAGCAGTTATTGCTTTTAGTGATATTACGAATGCGAAAGAAATCATTCGCGCTAAAGAATCTGCAGAACAGGCGGCGCAAGCCAAATCTGATTTCTTAGCGATGATGAGTCATGAAATTCGGACACCGATGAATGGAATGATAGGGATGTCAGATCTTTTACTTGAAACTGATCTTGGAGAAGAACAGCGGGGGTATGTCGAGATTTTACGAAGCAGTAGTTACACGCTTTTACAGATCTTGAATGACATTCTTGATTTCAGCAAGATGGAAGCGGGCAAAATGCCACTACAATCCGAATCGTTTGAACTTCGAGAGATGATATCGGACATCATTGATTTATTTACGCCTAAAGCCGAAGAGAAGAAGCTGGCCTTGCGGTGGTGGGCGGATACGAGTGTTCCAACAACGTTACTGGCTGATCCGATCCGTTTGCGACAAATTATTGTCAATCTGGTAGGCAATGCTCTGAAATTCACAGAACATGGGAGCGTTACACTATCGGTTAAGAACATTCCACTTTCGGATTCAAAAGAATATTTATTGGAATTCTCTGTCCGCGATACAGGTGTTGGGATTGCCGATAATAAACTCAATTTATTATTTCAATCCTTCTCACAGCTGCACCCGACCATCAATCGTAAATATGGCGGTACAGGTTTGGGACTCGCGATTTGTAAGCAGCTGGTTGAGCTGATGGGTGGGACAATCTTTGTAGAAAGTGAAGAGAATAAAGGTTCAACGTTCCGGTTTATGTTACCCTTCATAAAAAAAGAGGTTGAGTTAAATTCAACTTCAAATCAAGAGGGGTAAACGCACAAATCCCCGGTCCATTGACTTACGAAGCAATGCCGGAGATTTGCGTTAGATTATTAATTTTGAAGCATATACATGAGACCTACAGTATGTGGGCCACAATGGCTACCAATAACACAACCTGCGTTGAGGATAGCGATCTCATTCACTTGAGTCTTCTCTCGTATCGCTGTCTCTAGATAGCGGGCATCTTCTTCCGCTAAGGTATGAACAACGATGAGCAGCTCTTTATCCATCCGATCGACGTTAACCAAGGCATTCTGGAGCATTTGTTCCACGGCTTTTTCTTTTTTGCCACGAATTTTACTAGTAGGTACGATGCTGCCGTCTACAAGTCTAAGGACAGGACGAATTTTTAGCAGACTACCGATGAAATTCTGCATGCCTGAACAGCGTCCACCCATATATAAGTAATCTAGCGTATCTACCACGAATTCTGTTTCTACAAGATTACGACTCTGCTTCAGCATAGCTGCAATCTCAATGGCACTGTGACCTTTTTCAGCGGCTCTGACAGCTTTCATAACGAGAAGAGCAATGCCTCCACATAAAGTCTGTGAATCAATAACCTGTACACGCCCCTCAGGAAATTCCCCAGCGGCCAAAAGCGCATTCTGATATGTAGAGGATAGTGATGAGGAGAGACTGATATATACAATATCATCTCCACGGCTAATTACCGGATGAAAAGCGGCGATAAAGTCAGCTGGCGAAGGCGCGGCCGTCTTTGGCAATACTCCGCTTGCTGCGACACGGCGATACACTTCTTCTGGTGTGATATCTTCACCATCTTTGTAGGTTCCTTCTTCAAATACTACGTAAAGGGGAACGATGCCGATATTAAAAGTATCCTTCCAGCCTTGAGGCAAATCGGAAGTGCTGTCTGAAAATATTTTTACAGTAGACATGAATTTCTCCTTCACCGATAATCGGACGACAATAGTCATTATTGAATCACATAATCTATTTATTATACCAAGATTGAGCCGATTCTCAAAATGAAATAGTAGAAATTTTGAAAGAAAAAAAGACTATCCGGAATTCCGAATAGTCTTAGTAAGCATTAATTTTTTTTCATAACCGGTATCCAGATCTCGCAGCGATAATCCTCTGCATCAGGTCTTCCCGGAAGGTATAACTCAAACTCGGGTCCTCCTGTATGCTCGTAGCCTGTTGCAGGGAACCATTCTTGAAAGATCCGTGACCATGTTTGTTGAATAGCATCCGGCATCGGTCCTACCGAGGTAAACACAGCCCAACTCGCTGCTGGAATCGTCGTAGAAGCAAAGCCCTGAGCATCCGTCTCTGGAGAGGCTTCGACAGCAATCCAATAGGAGAAGATTTCTTTTTCATGATTGAAATCTTTACAAATACCAAGGATGTCCTTATCAACACCGATCTCTATCAGCTTATCCGACGTACCATTTTCGTTAGCTTCAATCCACAGCTGGGGAATACGGCGTAAATTCTCCCCATCTTTCGTTGTCATTTCCTCTACTAGTCCGATAACATTAAAAGCGTCTTTTTTCTCAATTCTGTAGTCCATTTCTTTATCTCCCTTCAGTGATAGATGGAAGGAGAGTCTAGGGAAGGCTTTGAGCTGTACCCCTGACTCCCGCGCAGCAGAAGGAGTAATTCCATGTGCTTTGCGGAATGCTTTGGCAAACGACTCGGGAGAGTCATATCCGTATTTTAATGAGACATCTAGCACCTTAACTTTAGAAATAGCGAGTTCCTGTGCCGCCAGAGTTAGTCTCCGTTTACGGATATAGTCTTTGACTGATACTCCGGTAAGCATGTAGAACATACGCTGGAAGTGAAAAGGGGAGGAATAAGCAACCTTTGCTATATCTTCTATATTAAAGGGTTCCTCCATTTTACTCTCCATATAATCTAAAGCTTCTTTCATGCGGATAAGCCATTCCAAGCCTGCCATCTCCCTTTGAGTTCATACTATCATGCCACCATTTGCAAATCCTGTTATTCCTTGCTCTCTAATGACAGGTTGTTGATGGAAGAATGATCTTAACAAAATCATCCTATATAGTATAACTCAGGAAGGTGGAGAGAGTTAGCTTTGTAATCTGTACACTCTTGCTTCGTAAGGACGCAGAATTTCTTGTGTTGGTGATTCATCCGGGTAATTTCCAATGATTAAATCAGTAACGTTGCTCAGCTCAGCGGAGAGATCTACGGTTTGAGAAGCCTCGTTGAAGTTCAGCAGAATCAGCCATTGTTCATCCTCTAAAGTTCTGGTATAAGCATAAATGTTCTCATGGTCAGGCAACAGTAGCTTATATTCTCCATATACCATAATCGGATTCTCTTTGCGTAAAGCAATTAGTTTCTGGTAGTAGTAGAAGATTGAATCAGAATCCGCCAATGCTTGCTCCACATTAATTTCCTTGTAAATCGGATTTACTTTGAGCCATGGTTCTCCCTCAGAAAATCCAGCATTAGCAGATGCATCCCATTGCATTGGGGTACGGGCGTTGTCTCGGCCTTTGACATGAATAGCGTTCAGAATCGTATCATGATCTGCGCCACCCTCAGTTACTTTTTCACGGTACATATTCAGAATTTCGATGTCTTTATAATCTTCCAGCGTTGTGAACTTTACATTCGTCATCCCAATTTCTTCACCTTGGTAAATATAAGGGGTACCTTTAAGTGTATGTAGTAAGGTAGCAAGCATTTTGGCAGATATTACGCGATACTTCCCATCATCACCAAATCGTGACACCATACGTGGCTGGTCATGATTGTTTAAGTACAGACTATTCCAACCCTTGTCAGCCAGACCGACCTGCCATTTATGAAGTATGTCGCGCAGCTTAGTTAGTGTCCATGCGGCTACATCCCATTTCCCTCCTGGGCCGGAATCTACGTCCATATGCTCGAATTGGAATACCATTTGAAGCTCTTCACGATCTTCGTCTGTGTAAAGAACGGCATCCTCTACCGAAGCCCCTGGTGTTTCCCCAACGGTCATTATGTCATAGCCCGAAAGAACCTTTTGGTTCATTTCATGTAAAAACTCATGGACCCGGGGGCCATTCATAAAGTAATCGCCACCCCAAGCAAGTTCCTCTGGCGCCTCGCCCTCGATTTGAAAGGAAGGTAGTCCTTCCGCTTTAGAAATCAAATTAATGACGTCCATCCGTAATCCATCCACACCCTTGTCGAGCCAGAAGGTAATCATCTTGTATAATTCCTCGCGCAGCTTTGGATTGTCCCAGTTGAGATCCGGTTGCTTGCGTGAGAATAGATGCAGATAATATTCACCGGTTGTTTCATCTAGTTCCCAAGCCGGACCGCTGAATATGGAGCTCCAATTGTTTGGGCGTTCGCCATTCGGTCCACCTGGACGCCAAATGTAGTAATCACGGTACGGATTATCCTTTGACGAACGGGACTCTACGAACCATTGATGTTCATCTGAAGAGTGGTTGATGACAAGGTCCATCATTAGCTTAATGCCACGATCATGC
The DNA here is from genome assembly GCF_976954365.1 of Paenibacillus sp. Marseille-Q9583. Taxonomy (NCBI): domain Bacteria; kingdom Bacillati; phylum Bacillota; class Bacilli; order Caryophanales; family Paenibacillaceae; genus Paenibacillus; species Paenibacillus sp. Marseille-Q9583. The sequence continues at coordinate 4,938 of NZ_CDRJTB010000007.1, read as the reverse complement.
AGTCCAGTCAGTAGTTCTTCCCAGTCTTTTAGCGTGCCAAACTCATCCATAATATCTTCATAATCGCTGATGTCATAACCATTATCATCATTTGGCGATTTATATACTGGTGACAACCACACTACATCGACACCGAGCTTCTGCAAATAATCCAAACGTGAAATGATGCCTTGCAGATCTCCAATACCGTCACCATTACTATCTTGAAAGCTGCGTGGATAGATTTGATAGACGACAGCTTCCTTCCAAAAGGTTCTTTTCATTAATAATCACTCCTTATATAGGATATCCATTTAGGATAAAAATAAAGAGACCCTAAAAAGCTATTAGCTTCAAGGGTCTCTTGTGGTGTCGGTTTATACTGTGACGGAATTGCTGTCAGCAGTGATGCTGCTTAGTCCGTTCACGGTATATTCTTTGTCATAGATAGTAATAGAAGCTGGGATGTCTGTTTCATTCGTAACCGTAACCTGTGCGTCCGAAACGCTTACTTTTAGACGGGAGCCGCGGAACATGATTTTGAAAGAGTATGCTGTCCAGTGACCTGGGTTCGATGGGCTCAGGGTCAGTCTGCCATCATGTACACGTAATCCGCCAAAGCCATGTACGATTGACATCCAAGTACCGGCCATACTAGTGCTGTGTAAGCCGTCTTCGGTATCATTGTTATAGTTATCAAGATCCAGTCTTGAAGTACGCAAGTACATTTCATAAGCCTTATCCTTATATCCTAGTTCGCTGGCTAGAATAGAGTGGATACAAGGGGATAGGGAGGACTCATGAACAGTGATCGGCTCGTAAAAGTCGAAATTCCGTTTTTTGGTATCCAGATCGTAACGGTCCCCTAGGAAATATAATCCCTGCAGAACGTCCGCTTGTTTAATGAAGCAAGAGCGAAGGATACGATCCCAAGACCATTTTTGGTTTAGTGGCAGGTTCTCAGCTGCCAGATCCTTGACTTGAATAATCTCTTTATCAAGGAAGCCATCTTGTTGCAAGAAGATACCCAGTTCTTCATCCGCAGGATAATACATTTTGGCAATGATATCATTCCATTTTGCGGTTTCGCTCTCTTGGAGTCCTAGTTTGTCAACTAGTTCTGCATAGCGTGTGGATTCGTTCTTTTTCAGATAATCCAGAGCTTCTAAGGTATATTCCATCGTCCAGGAAGCCATCCGGTTAGTGTACCAGTTATTATTTACGTTATTTTCATATTCATTAGGTCCCGTTACGCCAAGCATCACGTATTTGTCTTTACGATTTGCATAGTGAACACGTTCTTCCCAGAAGCGGGAGATTTCCACCAGAACTTCAAGGCCATATTGACCAAGATAAGCTTTGTCTCCTGTGTAGTTCACATAGTTGTAAATCGCATAAGCAATAGCACCGTTACGGTGAATTTCTTCAAATGTAATTTCCCACTCATTGTGGCACTCTTCGCCATTCATTGTAACCATTGGGTACAATGCGCCTTTTGCGAAACCAAGCTTACGAGCATTTTCCTTAGCCTTCTCCAAATGCTTGTAACGGTAAATCAACAGGTTGCGAGCAATAGAGGAGTCTGCTGTACTGAGATAGAAGGGAACGCAATACGCCTCTGTATCCCAGTAAGTGCTGCCGCCGTATTTTTCACCTGTAAAGCCTTTAGGTCCAATGTTCAGACGGTCATCTTCACCATTGTAGGTTTGGTTTAGCTGGAAAATATTGAAGCGAATCGCTTGTTGTGCCGAAACGTCACCTTCAATAATGATGTCGCTTTCTTTCCATTTCTCTCTCCAAGCTTCTATTTGTTCTGTCAGAAGGGTTACAAAACCAGCTTCCTTAGCAGCTTGCAAAGCAGTTTGAGCGGCATCGACCAATTGTCCAAGACCGTGATTACGCGAGGTTACGTTAGCAACATATTTATAAATGACGACTTGATCGCCAGATTGTACGGATACATTCATTTTGCTGGCTACATATTTCTCTTGTTCAATGGCTTCAGCATCAGCGTTGACTTTCTCACCGTTGACAAGGATATCAAAAGCCATAGCAGAGGTTACGTGGAAATCGAGCTTTTTAGTCTTAAGGGTGAGGTGTCCACCTTCAGTGCCAGCTTGCTTCTCAACTTCATTCCAGAATTTCTCGTCGTAGTTGGAATCCTTGTTCTTCACGTCACCATCGAGATAAGGAGTGATCGTAATCTTGCCTGAGAAATTCACAGGAATGATGGAGTAACGAATAGCACCGATTTCTTGACGAGTCATGCTGACGAATCGGATACTCTCAACCTTAACTTCCTTACCATCTTCGAGTGTGGCAGTGAAACAACGGGAAAGCGTACCTTCCTTCATGTTAAGAACACGACGGAAATCGGAAACCGTACATTTTGCCAGGTCTAAAGGAGTTCCTTCAATGTCGATGTTAATACCGATCCAGTTCGTGCTGTTCAGTACTTTAGCAAAATATTCAGGATAGCCGTTCTTCCACCAGCCGACCCGTGTTTTGTCGGGATAGTACACGCCAGCCATGTAGCTGCCTTGTAGGCTACTTCCACTATATTGCTCTTCAAAATTAGCTCGACCACCCATAAATCCGTTGCCAAGGCTAAATACACTTTCAGAGATTTCTTGTGTCTGTGGATCAAAGGATTCTTCAATAATGGACCATTCATCAATTGTTAAATATTGTTTCACGATAACCGGCTCCTTTAAATATGTTGTGGGGATATATAATGAACAAATCATTCTTCCATTAAAATTCCGGTGGTATAAGTGCGACTGCGAGGAATCTTTGGACTTTCGATCGCTGTTATAATCAGATTTCTATATTTTAGCCGCGTTTTGCGGATGAAATCTGATTATAAAGGCGAACGCTACGCTTCTACAGTTCCAAAATTCCTCTCCGTCACCTCATCACCAGAAATCTAATGATTAATACTTAGTTCATTTAATTGTAGGTTAGATGCAGCAGGGCGAATCCCATTAACACTTTCAGTTGATTAATGTTCGTTAGACTTTAAGCAAAAGATTTTTTGAGTTGTGACACACTCATATGAGCGAGCGATGGAACGACGATGTTCGCCGCATTGAGCGTTTCCGGTGAACCGATACCAACGCTGAACATTCCAGCACGCGACGCAGCTTCGATTCCTGCTTCTGCATCTTCGAAGACAACACAGTGTTTAGGATCAGCGCCAAGTGCTTTAGCTCCTAAAAGAAAAACTTCCGGATCAGGTTTAGCAGCACTTGTGTGTGTGCCATCGATGATTGCATCAAAGTAAGGGGTCAATCCGGTATTATTTAATATCGTCATTGCGTTCTTACTAGCAGAACCGAGGGCAACTTTGATGCCATTCTCACGGCACTCTTTCAGAAAATCAAGCGCACCTGGCAAAATCTCTGAGCTGTCCATTTTTGCAATATATTCGACATATCGATTATTCTTCTGTTCCGCAAGCTTAGCTTTCTCTTCTTCATCGATAGTTAGTCCGCCGATTTCCAGCAAAATATTTAGCGAGGCAGTTCTGCTGACTCCTTTAAGGCGTTCATTATCCTGTTCTGTGAAGAGAAACCCTAATCCATCTGCAAGCTCTTTCCATGCGATATAATGGTATTTGGCAGTATCAACGATAACACCATCCAAATCGAACAAGCAGGCTTTAATTTCCGTCATTGTAGTACCTCCTAAAATTTGTGACAGTATCTTGATCCATTGGGTGATCGTATCTGAATTTGCTCTCAATTCGTATAAGCTTTGCTAAAGATGTTAAGTTTATCTTAACCTCAGATTCGAATATTCACCCTGAAAAGAACAGGATCAAGAAGTTTTAGTAATTTAGCGCAAACGTTTGTACAGATTTTCAAAAAATAAATGAAGCGTTGATCGCTTCACTTATTCATTCGGTTTTGTTCTTAGCATGAGAGTACATAGAAGACTCTCTCACGATCAGGCGATGTGGAATAACAAATCGATTTGTATAACCAGCATCGTGGTTCGGTCTCTTGATATTCTGGATAAGTACCTGAGATGCAGTGTAGCCAAGATGATAAATTCCAATATCAATACTACTGATCGGAGGGCTGGATAATTCAGATAATGGAATATTGTTAAAGCTTACAATAGCGAGATCGTCAGGCACTTTGTATTTCAGTTCATTCAATCCGCGTAAAATTCCGAACGATACCATATCATCCACTGCAACTAGAGCAGTAGGCCGGTTAGGCAAATTCATGAAAAAAGACATCGCTCTATATCCGCTATCCTGTAGAAATTCACCTTCTACAATCCATTCATCACGCATTTCAAGACCGCTATTCAGCAATGCCTTACGGTATCCTGCGAGACGATCGCGAGAAACAATTAGATTAGGCGGCCCACTTACGAAACCAATACGTTCATGACCCATTGAAATAAGGTGGTTTGTAGCATCATATGCTGCCATCACATTATCGTTATCGACAGATAAAATATTCTCATATCGATCACTTCGGCCTACCAGTACGAATGGATAATCGTTACTCTCTAGAAAATCAATAACAGCATCATCTGTTCGAGAGTAAAGCAGAATAACACCATCTACTCGACGACCCTTTAGAAGTCTTGAAACGGCTTCCAATTCTTCCTTCTCGTTTGCTCCGGAGCTAATTAACACGTCGTAGCCGGAACGGCTAGCTTGTGTAACGATCCCTCGGATTAATTCCATAAAAAATAGATTTGAGAACAGCTCTTCAGCTGGTTTAGGAAGACTGAAGCATATGCTATTTGTAGTTTTCGACACTAGACTCTTAGCCATCATGTTAGGTGTATAGCCCATATCTTCCATAATAGCTTTGACCTTGCGGGAAGTTTCCAGGCTGATTCTGGGGTGATTGGACAATACCCGGGATACCGTGGAGGGAGATACTCCCGCTTTCTTGGCCACATCCTTAATGGTAACTGTCATAGAAACCTCCTTAT